>CAYNJK010000185.1:0-6758 GCA_964397575.1 uncultured Saprospiraceae bacterium | reverse complement strand
CATTTCTTTCGTCTCTTTACCAATAACACTGTGCTCGTTGAAATATTTATTTTTAAATCCTTTGAAGAACACTTCCTTAGTATCTCCTTCTTTGGCTAACTCAGCAAATACTTTCTCGCCTGCAACAGACGCTTGCCAAGCACCGTACTCTTTTTGAAACTCCTGTTCAAACCTTACATAATAAGCACCTACAAAATGATCTCCTTTTGTATCTGTAGAAGACGGTGTAGCACCTCCTCCAAATTTTTGCCAAGAAATCATAGACTTGCAAACTGCTATCCCACGATCATTTACAACCTGCGTCTTCATAAGTTCATAACCATTGGCAGCAGCAATCTGCCCCATAGACCATCCTAGTAAGATGTTTCTTATGTGACCGAGGTGTAAGGGTTTGTTTGTATTTGGAGAGGCATACTCTACCATGAATTTTTGTCCATTAGCCGGTAGCTGTCCATGAGTTGGAATCCTTACTTCTTTCAGTGTATCTAACCAATAGGTATCCGCTAGCGAAAGATTCAAGAATCCTTTTACAACATTATAATCTAAGATGAAGCCTGCCTTTTCCTTAAGATGATCCCCCAGCTTGGCTGCTATTTCAGCGGGATTAGACTTGAGAGCCTTGACTAGTGGGAAGACGACAAAGGTATACTCACCATCAAACTCCTTTTTGGTAGGGCTTACAATAAGCTGACTATCAGCGACTTCATAGTCAAAGACAGCTTTGATTCCAGACTTTATTACTTGCTGCAAGTTTGTCAGCATTGCTTATTTTTTAATTAGAGTGCGAAAATAACGAAAATCAGTCTCTGATGAGTTGCACAGTCGGTGACTCTAGTCCACAGGTTGCGGGCCAAAAAAACTAAATATTGTTTGACCATAATTCCTTTGATCCACCAGATTTGGATGCCCTTTCATATCCACGTTTGGATTGTGTTCCAGAACAAGTAGGCCGTTTTCAGCAATCATGTTCTTTGCTATATTCAAATCTGGGATTTCTGGAATGTTTCTAAGAGGATAAGGGGGGCCAGCAAAAATGTAATCGAACTGTTGTTCACATTTTTTAATGAAGGTAAATACGTTCATCTTTCTGATGTCCAGATACTCTTCTATTTCTAACTTCTCTGCCATCGTTTTGACAAAAGCTACACAACCTGGAAATTTATCTACATAGGTGGCATCCTCGCAACCACGAGATATACATTCATAGCAATGATTACCAGTACCTCCAAATAAATCCAAAAATCTGATGTCTTGGAAATCTATCTTATTTGCCAGTATGTTATAAAGACCTTCTTTTGAAATGTCTGTCGTGGGTCTGGTAGGCCATTTCTTAGCTGGAGGTGTAAATCTGTGGCCCTTGAAACGGCCGCCAATTATACGCATGTCTTACAAAGATATAGATCACAGTATCTGTTACTGGAGATCTGAGACTGTCGGAAATTGATGATTTGAGATAAAAGTTCTGTCAGATGAAAATGACCTTTTATCTCATGGAAGAGTGGAGAAGACTCTGCTATTTCACCTCCTATCTTGAGCGCTTGCTTGTGTCTGTCAAAACCAAATTTTTCTGCAACGAGAATCAGGTAATAGAGATAATCCGATTCATAGCTACAATGGAACTGATTGTAGAACCTAAATCCGTTTTCGTCTTGGACTGTTATGTGCAACTTGTGATTTGCTATATGGCAGATCAATTCAGAATTCGTATCCGCAATATGATTGGCCATAGCAGTGGAAATATGTGCAACATTGGTAAGGGATAATACATTTACCAGGTCCAATGTTCTACTTTCCAAAAAGTGCAAAGTTGTGACTTCTTTATAAGCTAGCACATCTGATTGACGTGATTTGCTATGGACTCTATCGAGATTATATAGGCCATTGAAATACAACTCGAAGTCAGACTCTTCATATAGCTCAGATGGGAGATGTGCAAAGGGCAACTGAGCAGACATAACTTTGGAAGAAGAAAAATCATAGTAATAATCCCAGATAGTAGATACACTTTCCATACTATACAACGGGTGATAACCTGTCTTAAGCAGCTTGTTATCACTTCCCCAAAGTCCATAAAAAAAACTGTCTGCATACAATACTACAGACAGTTCCGTTATTTCTTTTGCATCAGTTATATGATCAAATGCAAGATCTATCTTTCCCAATTTCCAGCCAAATTAGGTGCATTCATATCACCGAACTTTAGCATTCTATTCGGATCGTAAGAATTGTCATATTTGGAATAATTCGTGGAAGCATACTTACCCATAAAATTTTTCCATCTCGTGCCTACTTCTACAATATTTACCAGAGTAGACTGATAAGTCATGGTATCAGCTGCTATTTCGAAGGCCTTTCCGTCTGTGTAAGGTACATAGCGCAAAGAATCCAAATTGAACGAAGATTTTGATCTTAGGGAATCCAAGGCACTTTTATAAGTAATAACTTCTCTAAACTCTTCAGTACTCTTCTTGTCATCCTTATCACCGAATATGGTCACTATTCTGATGCTGTCGGTCTTGATAACATGCTCCAAACTGTCAAAGTTATTAGAAAACTTACCAGTTACAGCTCTATAGATTTCTTGAGCAGTACGTATATTTTTTAGTTGGTCTACTACAGCTGTCTTTCTTAAGTTCTTAACTTCCTGAAAGGCTATAGGTTCCTTTATATTAAGAATTAGTACATATGTAAGTCCTAGAACAAGAAGTGCAAGGATAATAGTGATTACTGTCTTCATCTTTTTTGTTTCGTCTTTTACTAACTACTTGGTTTCCATATACGAAAGACCAACTGTGAAATAAAGCAAATTTTATTAACAATTTGAATATCGAACCCCCAAAATAGCAATCATTGCACGAAAAAAATGCTCGAATAAAGTGTACATAACATAAATGATGCACCATGAACCTAAAGTGGCGTATAATACCCTAATTTTGAACTCTAGATGAGAGAAGCACAAAAATATATTCTTGCTATAGAATCTTCCTGTGATGACACTTCCGCTTCGGTAATATGTGACGGAAAAGTGCTCAGTAACATCGTCTCTGTACAGACTGCACATGCGGAATATGGTGGTGTGGTTCCAGAATTAGCCTCTCGAGAACATCAGTTGCATATAGTGCCAGTAGTGGATACAGCTCTAAAGGAGGCCAACATAGATAAATCGATGCTGAATGCAATCGCTTTTACCAAAGGGCCAGGTCTGCTCGGCAGCCTCATAGTCGGCGTTACTTTCGCCAAGTCATTGGCCCTTAGCCTGGATATACCGATGATAGATGTACATCATATGCATGCACATGTGCTTGCGCATTTTGCAGAAGAACCCTACCCAAAGTTTCCCTTTCTATGTCTGACAGTGTCAGGTGGACATACTCAAATAATCAAAGTAAATGCACCATTAGATATGGAAATCCTAGGACAGACCATAGATGATGCAGCGGGTGAAGCCTTTGACAAAGCAGGAAAAATGCTTGGTTTACCCTATCCAGCTGGTCCTTTAGTAGATAAACATGCTCAGAAAGGAGAGGCTATTTATCCCTTTTCAAGGTCGAAAGTTGGGGATCTCAATTTCAGTTTCTCTGGACTCAAAACATCCATACTCTACTTCCTAAGGGACCAAGTAAAAAAGCAGCCTGATTTTGTAACTAAAGAACTGAATAATATCTGTGCCTCTGTGCAGGCAGCCGTGATAGATATGCTGATGATCAAAATAGAACGAGCCGCCAAGCAAACTGGAATAAAAGAAATAGCAATCGCAGGTGGTGTATCGGCCAACTCTGGATTGCGCGCCGCCATAACGTCTAGAGCATCAGACCTAGGATGGGAGGCCTATATTCCTGCCTTTCAGTATTGCAGAGACAATGCTGCTATGATAGGCATCGCAGGGTATTTTAAATATCTTAAAGGTGAGTTTGTAGATCAAAATGTGACAGCTCAAGCTAGGCTGCCCTTCTAGTCTCTATCAGATTTTTCTGCGCCAAACCTGGTTACGGCCTAGAGCTTCTATACCTATATAACCTCTTACTTTCAAAGTGTTGTTTTCCTCAGCAGTTATCTTACACTTATAAGTTTTACCATTAGTAGGATCCAGAATAGTGCCTCCAGATAGATACTTGCCTTTGTCTTTCATCCCTTCTATAATGACCATTCCAGTGACAAGCTGGTCTTTCTTAGCGCCTTTACATTCTTTACAAACGGTAGAAGGATCCTTAAGCAATAGCTGGGTTACCTTCCCAAAGTATTGACCATTGGACTCATAGATTTCTACATAAGATTTTTCTTCTCCAGTCTCATCATCTTTTGTAATCCATGTACCGACAGCACTATGTTGCGCCATCAATCCGGTTGCGAAAAAAAAGAATAATACTATGGTAATAAGGTTTTTAGTATTCATAATTATGACTTGTGACAACAAATTAGAACATCTCAGAAGGAGATACCACAGAGCTAGCTCCTTTAACATCAAGCTAACGCATTCAGTCTTCTGGCAAGAAAGACCCCCATACTGGCGCAGGCCTGGATGAGATAGCCACCAGTAGGTGCTGTCCAGTCTACCATTTCTCCTATACAATAGTTACCTGGTCGCTTTACTAGCTCGAAATCGTAAGTTAATGCAGCCGATATCGATACTCCGCCAGCTGTGGAAATTGCTTCATCTATAGGGGCTGCGGCGAGGATTCTGATAGGAACAGCTTTCAGGAATTTGGCCATATAGTTATTATCTGTGTATTGTTCCCTAGTTGTTCTTTCCCTTATCAACTGTAAGTGAATCTTCTTTAGTTTGAGCTGCCGACGCAAAGTTTCAGTCATATTTGATTTGGCATCGTTCAGCTTATTCAATATTGTTTCTGAGCTTAAGGTCGGTTTCAGATCCAATGTAATCAGAGCTTCTGAGTTTTTTGCAATGAGGTTATGGATAGCACTACTCAAAGCATAGATAGCGTTGCCTTCCAGACCAAACTTAGTAATGACCAGCTCTCCTTTCTGACTTTCCTCTGTGACACTTAAGGCAATGTTCTTCAATGGCTGACCCTCAAAACTGGAAAGGAAGCTTTCAGACCAAGCGACCTCAAAAGCACAGTTATGAGACTGAAAAGGAACAATCTGAATGCCCACCTTATTAAATATACTCGCCCAATGTCCATCAGAACCCGTCACTTTCCAGCTTGCGCCACCTAGAGCAAAAATATTTATCGGAGACTGAAGCTGCTCTTCTCCATTAAAAATCAGTGTATCAGTTGTTATCTCGGTCAAGGTCATTTCATAACGAAACTTTGTGCCTTTGGCATCTAGGTATCGTTTTATAGCTTGCAAGACTTGTATGGGCTTTATGTGCTTTTCTGGAAATATACGCTTACTGCTTCCTACGAAGGTTGGGATCCCAATAGAAAGCAACCACTCTCTCAAGTCGGTATTTGTAAATGAAGAGAGAGCAGTATCCAGCCAGCCAGAAGGACGATATCGTTGCTTCAGCTTATCCATACATTCGGAGTGGCTGAGGTTAAATCCACCATCTCCCGCCACAAGAAACTTCCTGCCTAAACTTTTCTTTTGTTCATAGATTGTGACCTCATAAAGGGAAGTATCGATAAAAGCGGCCACAAACAAGGCTGCAGTGCCACCACCTATTATGGACAACTTTTTTCTCATGTGGTAAAAATGGCAATTTTATTAGAAGCTAGACTTTGATCTAGGAATTAGATTTCATGAACTATCTCTTCCTCAACAGAGTTAAAAAGCCAGAATGAAAAAGAAAGTAAAATATTTGCTGCCATCAGCACTAGTAAATATGGGAGGTGTACTCATCAAGCAAGCACTGCCAACCGTCAAAATTAATCAGGTAGATCCTTTTCTACTCTTACATCATGCCAACTTCAAATTTAGAAGTGATGCGCCCGCAAAGCATCAAGGCTTAGGTCCACATCCACATCGTGGATTCTCTCCTGTAACCTTTGTAATAGAAGGCGAAGTGCATCATCAAGACAGCAGAGGTAATAATCAAATTGCAAAAAGAGGTGAAGTGCAGTGGATGCATGCAGGGGCAGGAATCATACATAGTGAGCGCCCTTCACAAGCCTTAGTAGATGCAGAAGGGAATCAAGAAATTATTCAACTATGGATAAATACACCAGCTGCTAAAAAAATGAAAGTGCCGCACTATCAGTACCTGCCCATAGAAAATATTCCAACCTGGTCATCTAAGGGAATTACAAACAAATTAATAGCTGGTTCCTATAAAAGTCAGCAAGGAAAAATCCAGACTGAGAGTGATATGCTTATTATCTGGAGCGATTGTCCTCAAGATGGTAATGAGACTTACACTATTCCTACAGCTTACAATTGTGCTCTCTATCTTATACGTGGAGAGCTCTCAATCTCAGGCTATGGCAAAGTTTCCAAAGAAGAGCTTGTTGTTTTTGGAAACGATCCTAAAGAGAATGAAATAACTGTCAATACTGGAACGAATACACAGTTTCTAATACTAGCAGGTGCAGCACTAAACGAAAAACTTGTCCAACAAGGACCCTTCGTAATGAATACACAAACTGAAATCCTGGAAGCTATGCGAGATTACCAAATGGGCAAAATGGGCATTCTCATTGAAGAATAAATAACTATAGATTTATGCGCTTTGCGCATCTAAAATTTTCTTCTTCAAGATCGTGAATTCTTCTTCTGTAAGCAGCCCTTCCTGCTTCATCTGAGTGATAGATTCTAATTGCTTGACAAAATCCTTTATGGGCGGAGTAGCTGATGCT
>CAYNJK010000184.1:0-6798 GCA_964397575.1 uncultured Saprospiraceae bacterium | reverse complement strand
TTATGGCTGATCCAGTAATTATATTTTCAAGACTTTCGTCTACTGTAAATGCGATTAAGGGGTCACTTTCAAAACTAGACCCTAACTGCAAGGTTGATCCATCTTCATTTATCCTTACCATTCCATCATCGGTAAAAACGAGCAGTTGGTCTTTGAAGATTATATGGCCTGCATAAATTGAAATTAAAAAGGATGATAGGTTGTCGATAACCAACTCTGGTGCTTCTAATCCGTTTGTTCTATATAGTTCATTCCATTGATTGAAATAGATCCAACCTTTATATTCAAAAATAGAACCACCTAGGAAGTCTACCGCAAAATCTAATGATGAAATATTCTTTGTTGCTTTTTCATACAGATAAACATTTCTTCTCCAGTCACTAAATAAAACATAGTCATCTATAATGGCATAAAATTCTATGTCATTTATGCCAAATTCTCCTCTGAAATCACTGAGGTCTGCCTCCACTTCTACTGTGCTTCCATCATAACTGAGAATTGCTTTAGGGTCGTTTTGGATAACTGTAAGTTTTCCTTCAGAGACGTGGTAATTTTGAGAAGAGAATAACGACGTTTCTTGTATTTCTATGTCACTAAAAATTTCTTTGATGGTAATTCCTTCTACTTGGTATAATTGATCGGCGGAGAGGTAAATATTATCTTCCAGTTGGATTACATGCGATCTTTCAGGAAAGCCCGCAGTGCTGTTGTCAAGGCTAGTATTCAGCTCTATGCTAGGGGCATCTAGGTCTAAATCAAAAAACAATCGGATATTATCTCTCAACCCAACAAAATAAATTAGATAGACATTTTCTAACTTTTGGAACTGCAGTTCAAAAGGAGTTAATTGAAGGTCATACTCACCAGCTAGCTCGATGAAGGTAGAATTTTGAACATCGATTAACTCGAATTTATTAGCTGAAAGGTCCCTGTAGTAATTCAGTATATAGCGATCATCTATAAGTTTGTATCGACTATTTATGTTAGTTGATTTTGAAATATAACTGCCATCTTCAAGATTCAGTATTACCAGCTCATTGTCATTAATAAAAGTGAGTTTGTTTCCTGTCAGGTGAGTGGTCAGCCCAGATAGAAAGTTTCCGAATGGGAGACTTAATGAATTCAGTTTGTTAAGCGCGGTATCATAAATTTCTAGTTGTATAGATTCTTCAGAACTATTAGTCTCATAAGTTATGAAATAATCATCTCTAATGAAAAAGCTTAAAAAATTGTCAATCCCCATCTGGTCCACAGCTAGTTTATTGCTGACTCCAGTTTCTATATTGAATGAGTATGCTTGTCCTGTATTGTCGTAGTAGTAAACTTGATTTTCAACTTGAACAAGACTTTGGCTAAATTCACATTTATGACAAATTGTATCTACGCTACCAGTTAGTAAATTATTTAAAGTGCAGGAAGTATAATTTTGTTCCGCTATTACATCCTCATAATAGTCTCCAAATAAATTAAATACCCTTCCATCTACTTCAAATATCCTTCCACCGATTTCATATATAATTCCATCAGTAAAAGACTGATCTTCATTTTTTAGAGAAATAGACATTCTGTTTCTATTGACACTTAAGAAACTTGAAAATATTTTACCCTCTGGTAATTCTACTTCAAAAATTGTATTGTTGGTAAAATCATATTCCACAATAGTAGTTGCTGTAGGAAATACCAATAGATTGCCAATTTTGACAATATTTCTATTCTCAAATAGACCTTGGAAGTTTTGCATAAAAAGCAACTCTTTATTCTGGGAATCATCGAGTACAAAAACAGAAAGTTCGTTACTCTGGTTTATTGAAATTAAGTAGTTAGCATTGTCTTCTGATACTAAAAGATGCTTATTGTTTGACCCTTCAGAATTATGTGAAGTAAGTCTTGTCTGGCTGTAACTAATACTGACTCCTAGCACGAGAAGCAGGAAACTGAATAAAGTTTTCATCTTAATGATTTGAAATAAATATAAGATAAATACCTCACAGTTTTAATGACTCTGGTTGTCTAAAATGACTTATAGTGAAGTTTGTAGGGAAGACTTATTGCTACAATTTGTTAATCACAAGCAGGCAAACTGACCTAAGTGCATATTGCCAGTTCCTTTTTTGCAGAACCTAGCATATTCTTACTTATAAGCTATGGGGCTTGTAAGTTTAATAAGATAGTAGGTAAGAATATAGTTTATTTTGACTAAGTCTAAATAGGTTGCACTGTTTTCTGCTCCAGCCTTTGTAACTTAGCAGAGAATACAAAACTTAATAAAGATGACCCCAATTCTTAAGAATGTTCTTGCTGTCATAGCAGGTTTTACCATTGGAGCGGCTGTCAATATGAGCCTCGTAATCCTTGGTCCAAAGCTCATGACCTATCCTGAAGGTATGGACATAATGAATCCTGAAAGCTATCTGGCGCATGTGCATTTACTAGAGATACAACATTATATCATGCCCTTTCTTGCGCATGCATTGGGGACTTTGATAGGCGCTTTTTTTGCTGCAAGAATTGCCGCTAATAGAAAAAGTCTATTTGCAATGCTTATTGGTGCGATTTTCTTGTTAGGAGGAATCCAAGCATCTCGTATGATTCCTGCACCTACTTGGTTTGTTACAACAGACCTATTATTGGCTTATCTGCCTATGGCATGGCTGGGATGGATCTTTGCTGGAGGTAATAAATCATAGATTCATATATAAGAGCTATTTATTTAGTTACTTTGACCATATTATTAAAATCTATAATATAAGATTGATGCAGAGAGTCGTAATAATAATTCTTGGAGTATGTTTTCTTTTTCTATCAGCTTGTCAGAATGCGAGCCCTCAGGGACCTACTGAGGAAGAGAAGAAGGAACTAAGAAAAGCTGACCATAAACTATTCCATGCCACCCTTAGGAAGCATCTAAAGGCAACAGGAGACAGGGATCTGGAAACGCTGAAGACAATGATGGCACCTGACGGTCTGATGCATCTGATGCGTCCCGCGACGGAAATGGTCCATTCCACAGACAAGTATATCAAGTATCATGAGCTCTGGTTTGCCGACTCTAAATGGAATATAGAAACCACAATTACCGATAGTAAGGTAGGAACAGATATGGGAATGGCTGTAGTAGACCTCATGTACCGTGAACCTGAGCGAGCTGGCAAGCCTTACTGGAATAAAATGCTTCTGAGTTATACGCTGAAGAAGTATGACGATGGACAATGGTATGTCATTTCTGACCATTCCACCTCAGTCAAAAAGTCAACTGACAAAAAGTAGATTGGAAACTTAAGTAGGAGATATGTTACAGCAGATAATATTTATAGGAGTTTTAGCAATAGTCGGATTTTTGGGATTCAAGTCTTATCGACATGTTTACAAATCTATTATGCTAGGTAAGGATTTCAGCCCTCAGGGTCCTTCCGGTCAGAGATGGAAAAATGTATTGCTAGTCGCCTTTGGGCAGAAGAAAATGTTTAAACGTATTATACCTGCTGTCTTACACGGTTTTATCTATGTTGCTTTTCTTTTTACACAGATAGAACTCATCGAGATTATAATAGATGGTGTATTTGGACAGCATCGATTTTTTGCTTCTACTTTGGGTGGTCTGTATACTTTGATCCTTAATAGTATCGAATTTCTGTCGCTCGGTGCTTTGATTTCTACTATCATCTTTTTGTGGAGGAGAAACTTACTGAAGGTGCCACGCCTAGTCATGCCCGAGATGAAAGGCTGGCCAAGCCTGGATGCTAATTATATTCTGATTGCTGAGATTGTTCTCATAGGAGCCATTTTTACAATGAATGCAAGTGATGGCCTTTTGCAAAAAATAGATCCTGTTCATTATCCTGACACAGGACATCTTGCCCTAAGTTCACTGGTAGGTAACTCTTTGTTTTCTGGGTTATCAGCTGGAACTTTGCATTTTCTAGAAAGAGCAGGGTGGTGGTTACATATTTTAGTCGTGTTTGGCTTTCTGTTGTACCTGCCTATATCAAAGCACCTCCATATTCTCTTGGCCTTCCCCAATGTATATTTCTCCAAATTAACTTCGAGAGGCGAGATGAGTAATATGCCTGAGATCATGAATGAGGTCAAGTCTATGATGGGACTCGGTGACCCAAATGCTGAAGAGCCTCCTATGACTGAGGAGTTGCCTGATTTTGGGAGTAAAGATATCTTTGATCTGAGTTGGAAAAACTTATTAGATGCCTATACCTGTACTGAATGTGGTAGGTGCTCTTCTGTTTGTCCAGCCAATGGCACCGGTAAGAAGTTGTCACCCCGTAAGATCATGATGGATATAAGAGACAGGACAGCTGAGGTTGCAGAAAATCTTAAGGACAAAGATTACGACAAGTCAGATTATGATGATGGCAAGTCCTTATTTGATTATATCACTGACGAGGAGCTCTTTGCTTGTACGACTTGTAATGCTTGTGTAGAAGCTTGTCCTGTAATGATTAATCCTTTGGAACCGATTCTGGAACTGAGACGGTACAAAATATTGACAGAGTCTGCAGGTCCTGGAGACTGGACACCGATGTTTACCAGTCTAGAAAATACTGGAGCTGTGTGGCAAATGCCATCAGAAAGAATAGAATGGGCCCAGGCCTTATTAGATGAAGAAAATTCTCAAGAGAAATGAAAGTCTACACATTAGCGGATTATGCAGGAATGGATACAGAACCAGAAATACTTTTCTGGGTAGGCTGTGCTGGAAGTTTTGATCCTAGAGCTCAGAAAATTACTCAGTCTCTGGTAAAGATTCTGCACAATGCTGGAATAAAATATGCTGTGCTAGGTAATGAAGAATCATGTACCGGTGACCCTGCCCGTAGAGCTGGCAATGAATTTATATTTCAGATGATGGCCCTACAGAATATAGAAGTAATGAATATGTATAAGGTCAACAAGATTGTTACAGCCTGTCCACATTGCTTTAATACCTTGAAGAACGAGTACCCTGAACTAGGCGGCAACTATGAAGTCGTACATCATACGACCCTGATACAACAACTTATAGAAGAAGGAAAACTGACCATAGAAGGTGGTGTCTTCGAAGGTAAGACTATTGCCTATCACGATTCTTGCTATCTGGGTAGAGTAAATAATATCTATGAGGCACCTCGACAGATTTTGAGTAAGCTTGATGGCGATCTCAAGGAAGCACCAAGAAATAGAACCAAAGGCTTCTGCTGTGGTGCTGGTGGTGCGCAAGTGTTTAAAGAAGAAGAACCAAGTTCTACAGATGAAAAAGTCAATCACGAACGTGTCGGAGAGCTTCTAGATACCAAGCCGGATATCATCGCCGCCAACTGTCCTTACTGCATCCTCATGATGAATGACGGCGTCAAGGCCAAAGGCAAGGATGAAGAAGTAATGGTCTACGATATATCCGAGCTCATCGTACAGGCTAATAAGTGGTAGCATTTGTTTTTAGCTAAGCAATCTGGAAATCAAGGCTGATTTAGAATTAACGTCAAATTTGATGTAAAGATTCTTTACATGATATCTGACCGTATTTATAGAAACATACAAAGCTTCTGCACATTCTTGATAAGTTAAGCCTTCAGATAGTTTTTCGCAGATTTTCTGTTCTTGGGCTGTCGTCTTTATACTGAGTTTAGACCAGTCTATCCCATTGTTCTTATTCCTAAAGTTATTTATTGCCACACTTATTGTCGTTATCAATGTAGCTTGCTGAAAGGGTTTGACAAGATACCCATATGGGCCTTGTTCCTGAGCAGTTTGTAGAGTTATACTATCTGAATAAGAGGTGAGGAAGATATATGGGAATAGCTTTTTTTCATTGATGATTGTGGCTACATCTATTCCTGAAGGTCCAGAACCTAGGTTGATATCAAGAATGGCCAGATCTATTTCATGTTTTCCTATAAGATCATATGCATCATGAGCACTATGACAAATGGGGTGGATATAATCACCATTTTGTTGTAAGATAATAGCCAGATCATGCGCTATAATAGGATCATCTTCCAGTATCAATATTTTACGCGGTTTGTCATACATGGTTACGGGGGAAAGTGATTGTAATAGAAGTACCCTTAGTGCCATCAACGTCTAGTTGGCCTTTGAGCTTACGTACAAATGCTTGTATAAGTCCCTGCCCGAAAGAACCATTATTTGTTAATTCTGGGTCTAGGCCTATGCCATTATCGCTTACACAAAGCTCTACATTGTCATTCTTTTCTTTAAGACTGAGGGTTATAGTTCCAGACTTGTTTTGGGGGAAGGCATACTTAAGAGCATTTGTGATGAGCTCATTTGTTATCAGACCTATTGGTACTACTGTATCCACATCCAGTTGTAGCGTAGCTATATCTGTCAATAGATCTATCCTGTCATTAGTGACGTTGTAAGTTTGGAATAGATAGCGTGAAAGATCACCCAGATAGCTTTTTATTTCTATCCTTGACAAATCATCATGTTGGTAGAGATCTTGGTGGATAAGAGACATGGAGTGGACTCGACTTTGTCCTTCTTTCAGCGCATCGATGGCTCCTTGGTCTTGTGTTTGATTGGTTTGAATACGCAATAGAGAACTTATTACTTGGAGATTGTTTTTGACTCGGTGATGGATTTCCTTCAGCAGCATTTCTTTTTCATTGAGAGCGCTTGAAATTATGTTGTTTTGGTGTGCTAATAGTTTTCTTGATTTTAAAACGAAGTAGGACAAAAAACTAATGGTTAGTAATAGTAGGCTGCCTATTACAAGCATTATTGTTTGAATATTTACGACCCTAGTTTTTGCCTCATTCTCTCTGTTCAATAATAATATTTCTC
>CAYNJK010000183.1:4438-6827 GCA_964397575.1 uncultured Saprospiraceae bacterium | reverse complement strand
CTAGACCTACGACAGGTAGCTGTTCTCCTGAAGAAGGTATGATACGTTTGTGCATAGTTTCTTTATTGAAATGTGCTGCTGAGCCTAAATTAAGCATAGTAGTGGCAACCCCTGTTAGGATAAATTTACTAGCCTCTCGTCTGGAAATATTTTTATTCATAAGTATGCCTTGCTTTGATAAAGACTAAAAGCCAAAATAATAAATCAGAAGAAGAGAGTAGTGGTTTGAATGACCTTTAAGCTTATTATCTAAATACATCTCTGTAAGTTACTACATCTTTACTTGCTCCACGAAAGTGGTTACATCTTCTTCTAACTTGTTGCTCTCTGCAATGTGTTTTATAAAGGCACTTCCTATGATACCCCCGGATGCATATTGCGAAACAAAAGCCATATCCTCCCTAGTACGGATATTAAATCCTACGAGCAAATTGGTATTGAGTTGCAGATCTTTTAGTCTTTTAAGATATGTGGCAGAATCTGCAACGCTTTTGTTATTTCCTGTCGTACTAGAGCTGCTTACGGCGTAGATAAACGAACTGCTATGATCTGAAATGTATCTGATTCTTTGTTCTGAGGTGTCAGGGGTAACTAGAAATATATTGCTCAGATTGTTTTGATCAAATATGCTTTTGTATTTACTGAGATAAATGTCGATAGGCAAGTCAGGAATGATGAGACCGCTGACACCTGCTGTTTCGCAACGAGAACAGAATTTTGTTATGCCGTATTGTAGAATGCTATTGAAGTAACCCATCAGAATGAGTGGTGCTTGCACAGAGGTTTTACTAACTTGATCGAAAATGAGGTCCATGCTTATGCCGTTGGCAATGGCCTTAGCATTACTCGCTTGTATAGTAAGTCCGTCACTAATAGGATCAGAGTAGGGGATGCCTATCTCGATGAGATCTACACCAGCCTTATCCAGAGCAGGCAGTATTTCGGTCAGACTTTCTAGCTGAGGATAACCAGCCGTGATATAGATGTTCAGTAAATTAGCAACCTCTTGTTGGAATAATTCTTTAATGTGCATACTGATTCATTTTTGTATAGGTCCCTAAATCTTTGTCACCACGTCCACTGAGATTAATAACGACGGTGTCGGTCGGCTTGAATTTCTTTTTTTCTAAGTAAGCAAAAGCATGCGCAGATTCTAAGGCTGGAATGATGCCTTCGGTTCTCGCCAGTAAGTTGGCTGCGTCCAGTGCCTCTTGGTCCGTGACAGAATCATAATGTACCCGTTCTGTGTCTTGTAGAAAAGCATGCTGTGGACCTATGCCTGGATAGTCCAGTCCAGCAGAAATACTATGTGGTTCTATTACTTGTCCATCTGGTGTCTGCATGACTTTGGAAAAGGCGGCGTGCAAGATGCCTTTCGTGCCTAAGGCTAAAGTGGCTGCTGACATATCAGTTTCTACCCCGTGGCCTGCGGCTTCTACACCTATGAGTTTTACCTCATCAGTAAGATAGTGATAGAAAATCCCCATGGCATTGCTGCCACCTCCTATGCAAGCAATGATGTAATCAGGATCTTTGTCCAACTGAGCTTTCATTTCTTTGCTTATGACTGACTGGAAACGGGCGACCATATCTGGATAGGGATGTGGACCCACTACCGAGCCGATGATGTAATGGGTATCACTAGGATTATTAATCCAGTTTCTTATAGCTTCATTAGTCGCATCTTTTAGTGTTTTGCTTCCGGAATGTACAGGAACGATAGAGGCACCGAGCATTTTCATACGAGCAACATTCGGTGCTTGTCTTTCTATGTCTTTGGCTCCCATAAAGATGTCGCAGTCCATGCCCATGAGACTACAAGCGGTTGCAGTCGCGACACCATGCTGACCTGCACCTGTCTCTGCGATGATCCTTTTTTTACCTAGTCGTTGCGCAAGTAGAATCTGACCCAAGGCATTGTTGATCTTGTGAGCACCAGTGTGACAGAGGTCTTCTCGCTTGAGATATATTTTTGTTTCATAATGTGCACTGAGACGCTTGGCAAAATAAAGTGGTGTAGGTCTTCCAACATAGTCATGAAGTAAGGCTTCGAACTCTGCTTGGAAATCTTCCTTTTGGATAATATCTAGGTACTTGTTTTGTAACTCCATGACATTGGGATACAGCATCTCAGGAATGAAGGCACCGCCATATTCTCCATAGTAACCAGATTGATCTACTTGATAATTTTTCATCGTACAGTTTTTAGAAATTGTAAAACTTGCTCTTTGTCTTTGTAGCCAGGTTTTGTTTCGAACCGACTATTGATATCTAGAGTTTCCAACGAAGGGTGATTCAGTGTAGTGCAACTATGTGCATCTGCTAAGGAAATGCCTCCAGATAGGAAGAAGGGTTTGTCCAAAGTGTATTTTTCCAGTAAGGTCCAATC
>CAYNJK010000183.1:0-4338 GCA_964397575.1 uncultured Saprospiraceae bacterium | reverse complement strand
TTCATTTACAAAAACGCCTACTTTCTTAGCAGTCGTTTCTGCTTCTTGCAAATAGCTTAGTGTCTGTTCGCTCACGTAACGTTTAGATTTATCATAAAAGATAAAGCCGATATAGTCTGGTCCACCTGATAATATATCCTGAATATTATCTGGCTCTTTCAGGCCGCATACTTTAACTTTCATGTTGCAAAGCTTTGTAGTTGTCAATCAGATTTTTGCAAGTCTCAGCTGGCTGACCTGACTTCATAAAATGACCACCTATCAAAAAGCCATCAAAACCACAGCTAGCCAGTTTGTCTATATGCTCTGCGGTGCTGATACCACTCTCACTTATTTTGCAGAGCTCCTGAGGCAGGTTAGGGTAGAGGTCTATGCTAGTCTGTATGTCCGTTGTAAAAGTTTTTAGGTCTCTATTGTTGATACCAATGTTGTCTATATATTGGTTAATGTGAGAGTTTATTTCTGACGCTTCATGGACTTCTAGTAATATTTCCAAGCCCAAAGATTTGGCTGTAGCTGCTAATGATTTTGTCTCTTTAGGTGACAGGCAAGCAGCTATTAAAAGAATGCAGTCTGCACCGATACTTTTGGCTTCTATAAGCTGATACTCATCTACGATAAAATCTTTTCTAAGTATGGGAGCGGTGTTTGCTGCTCTTGCTGCTAATAAATCTTCTTTTGTGCCACCAAAATATTTTTTGTCAGTGAGCACTGAGAGGCAAGAAGCACCAGCTGATAGATAGGCTTGACTTAGTGTGGTGACATCTATATTTTCTTGTAAGGCTTTAGTGCTGGGGGAAGTCCGTTTTATTTCTGCGATGATGCCGACTTCAGCTTTGTTTCTAAGCGCATTGGAAAGCGAATAGGTTGACCTATCAAACAAGGTGCTTTGTTCCAGTTCTCTGATTGCTGTTGTCGCTTTAGCTAGAGCAACTTCGTTCTTTTTGTGTTGTACGATTTCTTCTAGAATATTCATGCGGAAATTAATTTGTTTAGGGCCTCAGCTGCCTTGTTGCTTTCTAATGATTCGGTGGCTTCGGCTAGGGCTACATCGAAAGACTTGTCTTTGTCAAAACATTGGATAGCTAAAGCTGCATTGGCGCAGACGACGGCATTTTGCGCTTTGGTTCCCTCGCCGGAAATAATTTTTTTGAAAATATTCTTGGCTTCTTCTATGGTGTTGCCTCCTAGGATATCTTCATTACTTACTGAGTAGTTCAGTTCTTTTTTAGGGTCAAAGAGATATTCCTTAGTGGGGCTGATAACTTTGGCTTTGCCCGTAAGACTGATTTCATCGTAGCCGTCTAGAGAATGCACGATGCGGAATGAGATATCCTGCGTCTCATAGATGTATTTGTAATAGCGTTGTAATTGTAAAGAGAATACACCGACTAATTGGTTCTGTGGCGAAGAGGGATTTACCATAGGACCCAGCATATTGAAAAAAGTACTTACGGCCATATTTTTTCTTATTGGTGCAACTTCTTTCATGGCAGGGTGAAAAAGTGGGGCATGCAAAAAGGTAATATTGGCTGTGTCTAGTTGCTGCTTTAATCTGTCTGCATCATTGCTGAAATTATAGCCAAGTGATTCTAGTACATTGGAAGAACCACAAACCGAACTGACACCATAGTTGCCATGCTTAGCGACCTTGTACCCTGCGCCTGCCACGACAAATGAAGCCAAGGTGCTGATGTTAAAAGTATCTTTACCGTCACCACCTGTGCCGCAAAGATCTATGATATTGAAATCAGAGAAATTTATAGCTATACATCTTTCTTTTAGGCAATCTCGGAATCCTGACAATTCATCTACCGTTATACTTCGCATCTTAAATACCGTCAGGAAAGACGCAATCTGGTAAGGATTAAACTGTCCTTCCGAAATTTGACCTAAGATGTGTTTGGCTTCAGTTCTTTCTAAGACCTGCTGCTCAAAGAGTTTTTGTAAGATCTTTTTCATTGCTCTGTTACCATTTTTATAAAATTAGAAATCATCTTTTCTCCATCTGCTGTTAGTATACTCTCTGGATGATATTGTAGACCGTAGAGTTGCAATGCTTTATTTTCTATGGCCATAATCTCTCCATCTTCAGAAGTGGCAGTGACCGTTATCTTGTCTGTAACAGTTGTAGTGTCTATCACCCAAGAATGATATCTCCCTACTTCTAACTCTTGGTCTAAATCCGCAAATATGCCAGTGTCGGTTACTGTTGTAATTTTTGTCTTCTTGCCGTGATAGACTTCGTTCAGATTTTTAAGTTGGGCACCTAGATATTCTCCTATGGCCTGGTGGCCTAGACAGATGCCTAGGATGGGTTTTTTTCCTGCCCAATGTGAGATGATGTCAGGCATGTTGCCAGAGTCAGACGGTAATCCTGGACCTGGGGATAACACAATGAGATCATAAGCTGTACATTCTTCAGGACTGATTTTGTCATTTCTGATGACTTCTACGTCGGCATATTTTTTTAGATATGCTTTCAGGTTATAGGTGAATGAATCGTAATTATCTAGCAGTAGTATTTTCATATATCATTTGCTTTTGCAATCGAGAGGCGTATTGCTCTGACTTTGTTATCTATTTCGTCTAACTCACCTTTGGGCGAACTTTCGACGACTATACCAGCACCAGCTTGATAGACCAAGGTGTTGTTTTTGCTTAGTATGGATCTGATAATAATGGAGTGATTGACGGTACCACTGAAACCTAGAAAACCGAGGGCGCCTCCGTAAAAATTTCGTGGTTGGTTTTCGTTTTCGTCTATGATTTGCAGAGCTCTGTATTTTGGTGCTCCGCTCAAGGTGCCTGCAGGAAAAGTGTCACCAAAAAGGTCTATGCCTGACCGATCTGGTTTTATGGTCCCATTTACCTTGCTGACTAGGTGGATGACTTGCGAGAAATATTGGATTTCTGCGTAGGTCTCTACTTCTACATTATCACTATTCTTGCTGAGGTCATTTCTAGCAAGATCTACTAGCATTACGTGCTCTGATATTTCTTTGGGATTGGCCCTGAGTGCCTCTGCCTTTTGTCTGTCTTCCTCTAGATTATGACCACGTTTCACTGTGCCCGCGATTGGATTTATAGTTGCAATATTTTTATGAACGAGCAACTGTGACTCAGGCGAAGAACCGAAAATCTTGAAGTCTCCATAATCTAGATAGAACAGATAAGGAGAAGGGTTGATACTACGTAGACATCTGTATAGAGTAAACTCATCTCCCTTAAAAGCTTGTCGAAACTCCCTGGACAGTACCACTTGAAAAGTGTCTCCGCGTTTACAGTGCTCTATACCTTTGCTGACCATTGCCATATAAGTTTCGTCAGTGATGTTAGAGCTTTCTGGACCATCTGTCTGGAAATCAAAATGACTATAGTTGTTAGAGTGGATCAGTGTATGGAGTCTCTGGATGTTGCTGTCATCATCAGCTGCCTTGTCCAGACTGTGCTCCACGATATATAGAGTCTTCTTGAAATGATCAAAGATGATCTGATACCTAAAGAATTGATATTTTAGATCAGGATTAGCTTTTATCTCATCTGCTTTCTTGCTAAAGCTAATGTCCTCAAAGTACTGCACAGATTCAAAAGCAGAATAACCCCAAACCCCCTGAGTATCAAAAGGCAAATCTGATTCAGTAGGTTCAAAGGCTGCAACGAAAGCCTTCAAGCTGTCAAAAACCTCCGTGCCACTTTGAGCTACTTTGTTGGTTTCTTCCTCTGTACCTATGCTGTATGAATAGTCTAGACCCTGTGCTTGGAAATTGGCCATGGGTTCTAGACAGATAAAGCTCTTGTTATCCGTCCTATCATGATAGTCAGCACTTTCAAAAAGCAAAGCACCTGGAAACTGATCTCTCAGCTTATTATATACACTTACCGGCGTATGCAGGTCAGCAAGATAAGTAGCGTACTGTATATGTATTTTCTTAGGCATTAGTTCGGTTTAGTACAAAAAAAAAGACCTGCTAGAAGCAGGTCTTTTTATATCATATATACGACGGTATTACTTCTTAGGATTCTGATCTAAAAAGCTCCACCACCAATTTTGTGTCATTGTATTTGTAGAAAGTATAATATGATCTATGTTAAGATTCATGTGACAAATATTAGAATAAAATTTATGACTTACACAATTCATTTTAAATTTTTTAAGACTTGTGTTCTGTGCTTGCATTTTCTTTAACAAATCAGTTGCTAATCTAAATACTCTATTTCTACTGCTAAGGTTGCCTGGAGGCTGTCATAATTTGCTGACCATTTGGTATTGTGGTTCTCTCCTTCTCTTATATATCTGCTTTCAGCTCGTACTTGTTTGTTTTTTCTCACGTAGTC
>CAYNJK010000182.1:0-6869 GCA_964397575.1 uncultured Saprospiraceae bacterium | reverse complement strand
TGACCACTTGACGGATTTTGACGACGCAGACTGATAATCGTTCGGGAGTTGAGACTGAAGGTGGGCTTTTAAAACTTACTTATGGAAAACAACCGCTGTCGCTTAACCATAAGCCAATCGTCAGCCGACCGTAAAGACTATTTAATACCCCTTTCTTTCTAATCTATCCTGAACTATGTTAGAAAAATCAACGAGCCTTAGATTGGCGAGATTTTTTGTGAGCCTGTTCTGACTAAAATGGAGGAATCTATCGAATGAAAAAATGAAAAAAGAAGATCTGAAAATATTCTTATTGCACTAATCAATTCTCATCATAAAATCGAAAAAATAAAAAGAGGCCCTACTTACATAGAGCCTCTTAGTATAATCAAGAAATTACTAAAACTACTTTATGGACACGTGTAGTTATATGTTAGTCTTGGCAATCTGAATGGCGATAGCCAAGAGTATAATTCCAAAAACTTTTCTCAGAGTTGTTGCTGTCTGAGGTGTGATCTTAGCTGCAAACCAATCTATAGATCTCAACAGAATAAAGATGATCAGGGCATTGATCAGGATACCACCAAATATACTCAGTGTATCAAATTCTGCTTTCAATGATATAATGGTCGTCAAAGTACCCGCGCCTGCTAGCAATGGAAAAGCAACAGGTACTATACTCCCAGAAGCTGCCTCGCCGGGTTCCTCCTTGAAGAGCTTTATACCTAAGATCATCTCCAGACCTATAAATAGCATCACTATAGATCCTGCCAGAGCAAATGATGAAATCTCTATTCCAAACAAAGCCAAAATAGATGCTCCAAAAAATAAAAAGGCGACCATGATCATAGTTGCAAAACCAGTTACCACCGAAGGGGTGAATGAAACACCTTCTTTCCTCATACTTATCAGCACTGGAATATTACCCAGCATATCTATTACTGAAAACAGTATGACACTAACTGATAATAACGCTGCTAAATTCATCTCTCTACTTTTATAATAATTGTTAATAAATGCTCCTTCACCATTTGAGTCCTATTTCTACTTTTATTGTCTCAAATTGGTTGAGAAAAAGGCCCATTTTTAAAGGCTTTTCCGAAACAAAATCTATAAGCCAAAATAAAGCCATTAAGTTCATTATTTCTTTATTCTATATTACATAAAGACATAATGACCTAATTATATCTAAATATGTGTCATACTTATTAATACCCCTTGAAAAGAAAGACCTCAAAATACAACCTGACCTGATATCTTGGAAATAATAACTTAATTGACCTTAAGTCGCGATTGAGCAATAGAAAAGCGTTGTCATTTTCTCGCGCTAAGACGTAGCAAAAATTTTGCCTCCAAACCAGTTCTTAATGAGAACAGAGAACTCTCCGCTGTGGTCGAGTTGACAAGGTCCAGGCTACGGACTTGGTTATAGTTATAGATGTTAACCTAGTTTTTTTTAAAAACTGTTTGTCATGCTGACCTTGTGAAGGCATCTTCGTGCTTGGGGAGGAGAAAAGTACTTTGTTATTCACCTTGTCTTAATGAGAACGGAAAACTCTCGGCTGCGGTCGAGTTGACAAGGTCTTAGGATAAATTTCGAATAGCTAGGTTTCTATTTTTTCAAAGCTGTAGCTTATATAGTCAAAATGACCGATTATTAGATAGATTTGCGTCATAATAAAAATTATCGATGAGCAAACCTGTCACTGTAAAACTGGACCCCTTTGATGTCAGAATCGTAGACGAACTGACCAAAGACGCCAGAGTTCCACTTATCCAACTCGCAAAAAAGCTGAAGGTATCCAATACCCTCATCCACCAACGCATCAAAAAACTCAAAGAGGTCGGCATATTAAAAAAGGCCAGCTACAGTCTAGACGCCTGGAAACTTGGATACAAAACTTCTGCCTATACTCAGATCATTCTAACCAACTCTAAGCACCACAGACAGGTAACAGAAAAGTTGCGCAAAATTCCAGAAATCGTAGAATGTGTCAATATCTCAGGTCGCTATGCACTAATGGTAAGAATCTTCGCATACAACAACCGTCACCTCAGAGATATTATCTATGAAAAGATACAGCCGATAGATGGTGTAGAAGGTACCAATACGACTATATCTTTCGAGACGGCCTTCTCTAGGAATGTTCCTATAGAGCTAGAGCAAGAAAACTATGAGTAACACAAAAACACGAACATGAGTTCAGTTATAAACATACGTGAGAAATTAAATCTCTTTAGCGACCACTGGTCACCCAAAGTCATAGGAGAACTCAATGGACAAGCAGTAAAGCTCGCCAAAGTCCAAGGAGAGTTTGTCTGGCATGACCACAAAGACGAAGACGAACTTTTCTATATTCTCAAGGGTACGCTTAAAATGGAATTCAGAGACAGAGTCGAAATCCTCAATGAAGGAGATATGCTTATCATACCAAGAGGTGTAGAACACAGACCTATTGCCGAAGAAGAAGTGCACCTTATGCTCTTCGAACCCATCAGCACCAAACATACCGGTGAAGTAGAGCATGAATTGACGCAGAAGGAGATACAGAAGCTCTAATTCAGAAACTACTTTGGTCTCTTAAATGGTCTCCTGACCACTTGACGGATTTTGAAAAAACGTCCGTTCAGGAGTTCGACTCACCCCAGAAATTTTTACAAAATTTCTGACCCTCTCTTGGAAAAAGAGGGTGAAGTGCAGCTATAGAAAAAATTGTCCTTTGGAGCAACTCTTTGTCCTCCCGCTTTTGCTGCGCTTCTTTTGTCAGAACTATGATTAATAGGATTATAGGATTTACATGATTTTGCTCTTAATTGGAAACGAACCGCAGACCGTTATTCATTCGAAGATTTAGACTGAAGGTATTCCTCAAAACTTACTACAGCCACAGCGGGTGGCTGCTCCCTTCTTTTTTTAAGAGAAGGGCTGGGGATGAGTTATAACTTATTTAGTAAGCTCTAGAATTTTAAAGAGAAGTTTTCCAATAATTCCTCTTTACTTTTCATCGCCAAAAAGTAAAACAAAATTTCAGAACGGTTAAAGGTCTTTTTGCTCTACACTTCTTCCTCAGCTTACAAAATCCTACTTCGGCACTGCTACGCAGCAGAGAAACAAAATTCTAGGTCTTGCTGCCCACCCTGATTTGATAATCAGGTTCATTCGTTTCAGAAGTCGATTTACGACTTCCGATCCTTTCAGGACCACTCTTTCATGCCACAGACTGATAATCGTTCGGGAGTTGAGACTAAAGGAGAGTCTTTTAAACTTACTTTTAGGATGAACAAATTTCAAATGGAAACGAGAGATTGTCACTCAACTGAAAGCTAATTGTCAAATTCTTAATCCTACATTCTTAATTAAAAATCGATGAGCAAGTCTAACTCCCTATTCTAAGCGAAGTGCCGAGGATAAGTTATAACTTATACGAAGCTTCCTTTCCAAGACAATCAAGCACAACACTAAGCAACCCATCCAGATTGTCTGCATGTACCCAGTGGCCCGCATCGGGAATCACCTCATATCTATGATTAGGATAATACTTTCCGATAAGATCTATATCCTCAGCAGTAATATAGTTGGATCTGGAACCAGCTAGAAAGAGTACTTCCTTCTCTATAGGCGATGCGGGAGTAGTGGCTGCTAGAATGTGCTGATAGTTATCCCATAGTGCAGAAATATTTGCCTTCCAAGCATAGCCGCCAGTTGCAGGATCCCTTCTCAGATTTTTCATAAGAAAATAGACGACACCTAGCTCTAAGCCTTTGGAAACCAACTGCCGCTCTACTTCTTTACGACTTTGTACCTGTGTGATATCCACACTAAGTAGACTTTCGAAAATATTGCTATGGCTTCCTATAGATCCGCTCGGTGAGATGTCTACGACAATTGTTTTATCTACCCTTTCAGGATACAGTTCCAGAAAGCGCATGACCATCTTTCCTCCCATAGAATGTCCGATGGTATGGATTTTATCTATTTCCATCTCATCCACAAATTGATTGAGATCCTCTGCTAACAATTCATAATCAAAGTCCTCAGAGTGAAAAGACTTTCCATGATTGCGCTGATCTATACTGATAACTCTGTATCCTTCCTCGGCCAGTTTCTTAGAAAAGGTACGCCAGTTATCCAGCATACCCAGTAGTCCATGTGCTATTACAACTACTGGACCTTCTCCTATTTCTTTATAATTAAGATAACTCATGACTACAAAGAGACATATTCTGTAGTTAATAAGGAAGATAGAGATGTAAAATTTTACACTATCGCAGCGCCCTGTAATAGTTTCCTATATGTTCTAACCACTTAACTGGACTTCCCAACTGACAAAAATGTCCCAAGCCATTCATGATAGTGACTGTGGCCTGCCGACATACCTTTTCTTTGAGATGAAAAGCCATTTCCACTCTGGCTACTGCATCGGCATCTCCCCAGCATAGATGGATGGGTAACTCTGTTTGTGCCAAAGCTGGCAACCACCTTGTTTTTTCGAACTGCTTTCTATCCTTAAGATACTTAATGGTGAGATAGGATTTCTTTATACCATCTTGTAAATTGTTGCTTTCCCATAGCAAGCTAATCATCTCTTCAGACAGTCTATCGTTCCCATGGGCACTACGTATCTGCTTACTGAATAGCCCATAAGTTATGAGCTGCTTCATAAGATAGCCATAGCGAGAAATCAAAATCTTCTGAGTTATTCTCAACTTGGACAGCGCAAGTACCATACTGCCATTAGTAAAAGTCAGTGACAGCAGTCCTTCTGAGAACCATGCGGGCAGCAACTTTCCTTCGTGTCGAGCAACAAGTTCTGTGGCGACACTTACTCCCATATCATGCGAGAGTAGATGACCACCCCTAACTCCAAAATGACTCCATACCGTCAGCGCTACATCTGTCTGCTCTAATAACGAATAGCTAAAGCTTTTAACTGGCTTATCACTCATCCCAAATCCTACAAAGTCAAATAATATGAGGCGATCAAATAGCTTCATTAGCCCATCCACCACAGCATGATAAGAAAAAGAAGACTCAGGAAAGCCGTGCAGAAGTAGCAACGTACGATCAGAAGTTGCCTTAGAGTCGCCGATTTGTTTTACAAATATTTTGTGCCGCAATGGTCCATACTCGATATATTCTCCACTGGCTTTCCAGCTTTTTAATTCTTTTGAAAGTGGCATAGAGTGGTTTCTGATTTGATTACAGGGGTAAATTATAAATGTTTTAAACTTTTGACTTGATATGCCACTGGCTATTTCAATATATTCGCTTTTCTATGGCATTTAAAATTACTTCTAAGTACAGCCCTACTGGTGATCAGCCACAAGCTATCAAACAACTCGTTGCTGGTGTAAATGAAAACGAACCAGCTCAAGTACTGCTTGGAGTTACAGGTTCTGGCAAAACCTTTACTGTTGCTAATGTCATAGAGCAGGTAAAAAAACCAGTACTCATACTCACTCATAACAAGACTCTGACAGCCCAACTATACGGTGAACTAACAGAATTTTTTCCAGATAATGCTGTCGAGTATTTTGTCTCATACTATGACTACTATCAGCCTGAAGCCTACATTTCTACCAGCGATACTTACATAGAGAAGGACCTTCAGATCAATGAGGAAATAGACAAACTCAGACTGCGTGCAACCTCTAACCTGTTATCTGGACGTAGAGATATTATCATAGTCGCTTCTGTATCCTGCATTTTCGGTATGGGTAATCCTGAAGATTATGCCTCCGGAATAATAAGATTGGAGCAAGGACAAAAGTTTTCCAGAAATCAGTTTCTGTATAAACTCGTAGAGATTCTATATTCGAGGACAGAGAGAGAGTTTAAAAGGGGCTCATTCAGAGTTAGAGGTGATACAGTAGATATCAATCTCCCTTATGTAGACTACGGTTATCGGATTACCTTTTTTGGAGACGAAATAGAGACTATAGAATCTTTAGAAATAGAAACTGGTAAGCGTATCGGCGCACTAGAACATGCTGCTGTTTTCCCAGCCAATCTATATGTTGCTCCCAAAGACAGATTCAATGATATCATCAGAGACATAGAGGATGAACTCTTTGAGCATGAAAAGTTCTTTGAGAGAGAAGGCCGATTTATAGAAGCCAAAAGGATAAAAGAACGTGTCACCTTCGACCTAGAGATGATGCGAGAACTAGGTTATTGCAACGGAATAGAGAACTATTCCAGATTTTTTGATGGTCGTGAACCGGGCACTAGACCATTCTGCTTGCTCGACTATTTTCCAGATGATTTCCTCTTGGTCATAGATGAAAGCCATGTAACGATCCCACAGGTAAGAGGTATGTGGGGTGGAGACCGGGCTAGAAAATTAAATCTGGTCAATTTTGGTTTTAGGTTGCCTTCAGCCCTGGATAACAGACCGCTTAATTTTTCCGAATTCGAACAGAAGACCAGCCAAGTCATCTATGTCAGTGCGACACCTGGCGATTATGAGTTGGAACAGACAGAAGGTGTCGTAGTAGAGCAGATAGTAAGGCCTACAGGTCTTCTGGACCCGCCTATAGAAGTACGACCTAGCATCAATCAGATAGATGATCTGATGCATGAGATTAACCTTAGGGTGCAAAAGGAAGAAAGAGTCCTGGTCACTACCTTGACAAAGAGGATGGCAGAAGAACTGACCAAATATCTGGTCAAGCTCAATGTCAAGGTTAGATATATCCACTCTGAAGTCGATACATTGGACAGAGTCGAGATAATTAGAGATTTGAGATTGGGGGTATTCGATGTACTCGTTGGTGTCAACTTACTGAGGGAGGGGCTGGATTTACCAGAAGTTTCATTGGTAGCAATAATAGATGCAGACAAGGAAGGCTTCCTAAGAAATACCAGATCACTTACACAAACCGCTGGA
>CAYNJK010000181.1:2012-6873 GCA_964397575.1 uncultured Saprospiraceae bacterium | reverse complement strand
CTGCCAGAACTATCCACATATCTACAGCGCAATACCAACAGAACAACACAGGCTATCCATACATGTGACATTGCAAAAAGTCTTTGAAACAAAGTAGAGTCAAGATTTGCAGATTTAGCATCATTAAAAACATTGCCCTTAAGTTCTTTACTCCATTTAAAAGTATTAGGTAGAAAAAAATATTTATACTCGGTATAATACTCGCTACAATTTTGATATGGAATCAATGAAGTGTAATAAGGATTGACCAAGGTCATTCCAAAAATTATAATCAAGAGTAAGACTGCAAAGGTCAAGTTGTAATTGCTTTCTATGAGATGGTAGACAACTGCTATACCTTGGTCATTAGTTGCCAATAAATAAGTCAGACCAAGTGATAAAATTAGACCAAATGAAAATTTGTAAACTGACTGTAGTCCTTCTTTCTCTTCTATTTTATTGCCAGGTAATCCAAATTTTTTATAAATTTTTGAACCCGTTTTCTTTAACTGAAAGGTCACTAGCTGGGCCAAAAGCAATGCTACAGTGCCAAACATTAATACTAACTTGATTGTCGATAATGTTGATAAAGGAGGGAAGCCTTTGCACTTCGTATAAAAGACAATTAATGCAGTTACATCTTCTGTAAAGTCAGATAAAAAAAACAAAGCAACCGCAAATAACGTAGCTCGAGGCAAGCACTTTTCCATCTTACAGAGCTCATTATGCCGTGACAAGACAATATTATTTGTTTTACTTTCTAATCTTTTAGACCATTTACAAATACAAAAGCTCAGTAGTCCAGCCATCAGAATGTCAATCAAGAAATAAGCTGTTACTAGACACTTCATACTTGTACTTGGAAACACCTTGGTGAATTCAAGACCTTTTGTCGCAAGTATCTTTTCTATACCACCCGAATACTGATCCAAGATTAGCACATTGCTTATTATCTTAAGCAACACGATTAATGCTATGAGCGCAATTATCTTTATAGGCTTTGGATTTTTTGCATCCATTTTTCTGAAGGGGTTTTTATTTATTCGGCATTCATTCAGACATAAAAAATAAACCAGTCACAGTAGATGACAATGAGCTGAGCTACTTTCGTTCTATCAAAGTAGTGTAAATTATAGTACCATCAGTTTCTAAATGACCAAAGGCAGTATAGACCGAGGAACGGTAAGAAACTTCTACAAACAGTATAAGAAGATAAGTCCTAAGGCAATACCTGCCATATTCGCTACCACTACTCCACCCTAACTATATTACTGACATAACTCATAGGATCATTCCACGCGATACCTGCCTTCGGTGTATGTTCTTGCACCAAGCCCGAGTACTCCATATTGACATAGAGTTGGGCAGGCAGGTTGGGGTCTATTTTTGTTATCCTCAGATCAAGACTGTCTAGACCATAACCATAGATGGTAAGATTCTTGGCATTATTATTAGCCGCGCTTAGATTCTTGCTATACCTCTTATCTAGAAATACACTGTCCACATTGGAAGAGGCCGGCAAGTACACATAGGCGATGCTTGCTCTTTTTGGGTTGGAGATGGTATAGGTATAATTGTTCTCTGTTGTTGTGGAATCAGAAACAAGTGTAGACCTCAAAGCAGAAAGCGACACAGCTGTTTCTTTATAATAGGCACTATACGTTAGGTGCTTAGGCAGTCGGCCTACTTCTGCATCGTCTAGAAGACCTAGGTGTCCCTCATGCAGGTAGTCATCAAAGGTGGCTACATAGGTTTTTTCACTTGCTGTATCATAGACATATTGGAGATTTGTGAGGAGGGGTTCTTTTTCTGATGGTGTTGTTTTAATATGTGCGATAAGCAGACTGGTCAGCAGTAACAGGGCTCCAAAAGCAAGAACAACTTTTCTTCCTCCTTGTTGCCACGCAGAAGGCAGCAAATACATACTGGCAAACATCCCTAAGGTAGCTGGCAGGACAGCTCCTGGCAGTGCACTCAGACTGAAGGCTAGAAAAAGTCCGTGTGACAAAAAGCACCACATACCTACCAATAAGAAAGTAAAGACAATAGGCAGCAACCAGCCTTCATGGTCTGCTTTTCCTTTAAGTGTTTTTAGTAAGATTGCCAGTGCCAAACCCAAAGCAGGTAAGAGCATAATATAACTCCCTGTAGGCATCTGGAAATAAAGAAGAACGGACAGCAAAAACAGGAGTAAGAGTAAGGACGTCCCTTGACTTGCTCCGTGCTTAGCAGGAATAATCCATCTGCTCATTACTGCAGACAGTATCACCGACAGTCCCAGACCAGAAATAAAATACCACTCATGGTTATAATAATGATAACTATAAAAAGTGGCATACTGCGGATAGAAATTCTTAAGTGCGACGCTAAGCCCGTAATTGGCAGCCATGATGAGTACGATGGTTATAAACATCCAGAAAAGGGGCATAAGGCCGAGTTGCTTCCGCTGCATAAACAGGATAACCAAGGTCAATAGCAGCAAGATGAAAAGCAGCACGGTGTCCAACAATGAAGAATAGATAAGCAGTGCCCCATAAAAATTGAAAAAGCTGGCGTTACCTGTTTTCACCTTGGAGAAGTCATAGTTTGCAAAATGCTTCGTCATGAGATACATATTCTCTCCGGTATGCTGTACGCTATTCATACTGATGTTCTCTATATTATCAGCAGGATTGTGGTAGTAGGAAAACCCGTCTATAAAAGCATGATTTATTCCAGAGACATTCCGCTTAGCAAAAGCCGTAAAGTCAGAACTGTTGGGCATAAGCTTGTAGATCTCATAGGACAGAGAATTGGCTATAGGCCTAATCGCAGATTTTTTCATCTCTCTGACCAACCAAGCATTGTCATCTGACCACTCAAAGGCATTACAAGGACCTTGATTACCGCGCGCTTCATAATTGAGGAGGATGCCGACATCTTGCATATCATGCTTCTCTGCGTAATGTCGCGCTCCTAGCAGCCCCATTTCCTCACCATCTGTGATCAGTAAGACTATATCATTTTTTCTAGGCTGCGAAGACAACAGTTTTACTGTTTCCATCATAGCTGCTACTGCATAGCCATCATCAGCAGCACCTGGCCCTTCGAATACACTATCATAATGTGCAGCAAGGACGACTTTCTTTGCACTAGGTTCAGAGCCAGGTAATAGGGCTATTACATTTTCTATATAGGCAGTACGACTATAAGTTTTTCCCCAGGACACATCTACGTAGCCAGATTCTACTTTGGTCTCCAGACCCATATCAGTCAATTCTTGGACCAGGTAGTCGCGGACTTTTTTATTGGCTGTGCTTCCTATGGGATGTGTTTCAGCTGCGATAACTTTGAGGTAGTCCATCACATTCTCTGCTGAGAATTCCGTAGAACTACGAGGCTTAACTTTGGTTGCTGCTTCTCTGTTAAAAGACAAACAGATAAAAAGCAGACTGCATGCAATGAGGACAAGACTCCGTGCCATAGAAATTGATTTTTTGATGTAGTGTACTCAAGATAGCCACAGTTATCCAATATTTACTAATTAGACAAGCAACAGCGTCAATAGCATTCGGAGAGTTAATTTCGAAAACTTGGACCAAGGGGTCTATTATCTTCAACTAGAAGGCACTAATGAGATCACTAAGCTGATGAAGGTTTATGAATAGTGGTAGTTTGATGTTAGACATACAAAATCCTTCCTTTCTAAAACTTAATTAACAGTTAAGTCTTGGATTCTTATTCTAGGCCATAGTATCTTGGAATCCACTAGACAACATGACACTGATGAAAAACTGTTTCTTACTCCTTAGCTTAGTTCTTTTGATCTCTTGCTCTAGAAAGATAAAAGTACAAGAGGCCTATCTTATAGAGTATGATAGACCTACACCTTCCTCTGACATAGACATCAGAACACATTATGTAGGCGATGCCTTCCAGTACATTACTTTTCAGGTAGATATTGCTAACCGTTCTACTGATACTTTATTTGTATCTGAAAGAGATGTAGAATTAAGAACCAGATTTGAAAGAAGTCGTAGAGGCAATATTAGTCCCATAAGAAAAGAAGTTATTATCCAAGATCTAGAAGCTGAAAATGCGTTGCTAGAACATCAAAAGAAATCGAACACTACAAGGCGCGCAATTTTTTCTGGAGTCAGAATAGTCACAGGGGTGATGGCAGGCAAGGATATAGATGGTGCGATTATCGATGGGACAGAAAGTGCTACAGGTATTATGGAAGAACGCCGACAGTATATTGCTGCACAGGGTTCTATAGAGGATCAGATTGCATATATAGCTGCGTATACCTTAGGTCAGGATAATATTCCGCCTGGTGCCAGTGCTTCTTATGATGTGCACTTCGAAAGATTAATGCTCAAGGGTCGTTGTGAACTGGTTGTCTTCAGCACAGGTGAGCCTAGGGCTACACAGTACGAACTGGATGTAGTAAAGAAAATCAGGCAGCAATAGACTTACTGCTGCAGAATAATTATTAGCGCAGAGAAGATACAGCTGCGAAAAGGTCTAGACGATTATTCGTCCTTCAAGATACTTTACCGCTTTCCCCTTGATGGTCACTCTGTCTCCCTTTAGCTTACAAAGCAGTTCTCCTCCCCTATCAGAAATCTGTAGCGCTCGGAAACTGGTCTTGCCTAACCGCTCACTCCAGTAAGGTACCAAGGTGCAATGTGCTGAACCAGTCACTGGATCTTCAAAGACTGAAGCCTGAGGCGTAAAGAAACGTGATACAAAATCTACTTCGTCGGCAGCACCTATTGCTGTCGCGATGATGCCGCCAGGGCTGCTGTTTATCTCATTGAGTAGCCCGACATTAGGTATTAGCTTCTGGACTTCTTCTTCTGAATTATAGACCAGCAGGTAGTCTCTGGATTTCCATACC
>CAYNJK010000181.1:0-1912 GCA_964397575.1 uncultured Saprospiraceae bacterium | reverse complement strand
CTGGACTTCTTCTTCTGAATTATAGACCAGCAGGTAGTCTCTGGATTTCCATACCTCGACCGGCTGTATGCTTAATGCGTCAGCTATGGTTGCGGGTAAGTCTGCTTTCACTGGCGGCCTAGATGGAAAATCAAGTTCTAGATAGGCTCCTTGTTTTTTGACTTTTAGAATACCGCTTTTCGATTCGAAGACCAACTCATCTGCTTCCTGATTTAGTTCATTAAAAATCACATAAGCCGAAGCCAAGGTCGCATGACCACAAAGATCTATTTCTATCTCTGGGGTAAACCATCGCAGGTGGTACTTATTCCCCTCTAGGTGAATGAAGAAAGCTGTTTCTGCTAGATTATTCTCGATAGCTATATTCTGCAGGACTGTATCTGCTGGCCAGGAATCTAAGGGGCAAACAGCTGCAGGATTGCCACCGAATATCTTATCGGTAAAGGCGTCTATTTGGTAGATGGTGGTGATCATAAGCTAGGTGGTTATAAGTAAAAGCCGTAAACAATTCCTCCAACTAAAATTATAAGTACATATCCGATTATCTCTTCGAACAAGTTGTATTTAGGCATGCTACTAAGTTAACCATTAAGCAACTAGCACACCAACTGTAAGAACAAAAAAAAGAGCTTACTTCTGGTAAAGCAAGCTCCTTATATATTCTTTGGCTTATTAGTAGACTATTTTTCTTCTCCCCATCTTGTATATCCCATATCAACTAATGCAACTCGTGAACTAGCATTACGTGTCTTATGCTTTTCAAAATTAGTAGGCGTCAGATGTGCTTCATTCTTGGAAAGCACCTTACGTGCATAAGAAGCAATTTCACTCTCTGTCTTTACTGACTGTAAATCTCTGAGCAGCAAAACCGCAACACTAGGTTCATTTACAAAGTCTCGTGAGAATATTTGTTCTAAGTAATATTCCTTATCCTCTAATGTTGCCTCTGCAAGGAAATTCTTTTCTGCAATCATATGACTGATGGTTACCCATTGTAGATTATTATAGTAATGGGCACCTTTTTCTGTCAATACATGCTCTTTGTAAAAATTGTCAAAGTCTTTCCATGTGGAAGAAGGCTTGCTAGCCAGATCGTTAAAAACATTGTCCAATGGAATCTTGCCAACAAAGTCTTCAATAGGATCAAGTTCTGGTTGTCCTTTGTTTTCTTCTATACAACCTACAGCAAACAGTAATACAAGACAGGATACCGCCAATAATAAAAAATTGTACTTTTTCATTGTTCTTAATTTTTTATTGCTATGTCTAATTAGGGGGACAACACTTATTCTGTGCTGTTGTACCGGGAATTTGAGTAGAAGAAATAACTTCCCAAGCACCTTCGTTTTCTTGATAGACAAATTCATGACCATGTGAAAACGGAGCTGACGTACAACAACCCACACCTTCAACTTTATATGTAATTATACTTGTGTCATGACTCCCGCATTCGCAGATTTTTTCTGCATTTAGAATTGGGACTAAAGCGAATAAAAACAAAATGGCTATAATTAGTTTCAAATTCATTGTACTATAATTTAAAGTTAAAAAATATCAATATCTTAAATATATATATACAAACCTCCAAACATTTATGTATAAAATGAGAACACAGATTGGTTATAGATGTGTAATTCCCTTTTATTCTGAGAGAACGGTATTTGAAAGATAAGGTACTGTGGTTTCTAAGATGGTGACCCTTCCGATTTATACTCGGAATACGTAAGTTGCTTCGACTTCGCTCGGGACAGGGATGGCTCGGTTCATTGAAGGCGTCTATTTGGTAGATGGTGCAGGTCATGGGTTAAGACTTGTTATGCTAGCAAGTTACACAATTCCAGAATCACCTCGTCCAGTGGGAAAGTGTTTAGGCCTAAGGTAGTTACTCTTAATTCATCAAATAAAATATGAA
>CAYNJK010000180.1:0-6882 GCA_964397575.1 uncultured Saprospiraceae bacterium | reverse complement strand
CGTATTTTCTGAAAGATATCGTAGATCGGGTCAACTACTTTAATCGGACCTACTTCCAAGAGCCCATCCAGAACATCAGACTTAAAAACAATCAGTCCAACTGGGGGAGCTGCTCCAGCAAAAGAAACATCAATCTCTCCAGCAGATTACTCTTTGCCCCAACTGAGGTACTAGACTATGTCATCGTGCATGAGCTGGCGCACCTAAAGGAGATGAATCATTCGCCTAGATTCTGGAAAATCGTATATGATGTTATGCCAGATTATAAAGAGAAAGAAAAATGGCTGTCAGAGCATGGTGGCACCCTAAAGTACTAGTCCCTTTGTACTAAAAGAGCTGTTGTAAAGTGACAATAAGTGGCATTATTTTAGAAATGGGTATTTACCCTGAGACGAATAAGGTGGATATGTCGTTAATTTATAGAACAAGATTAGGAATTACCCATTATTCATTATAGAAAATCCTAACCCATGATCATATTTAGTATTGCCGTGATCGTCTTGTTATTACACAGCGGTCGCATCTTGCAAGAAGCTTAAAAACTCTAAAAGCAAGAAAACACAAAAAGTAAAGGGAGTCCAAAATTATTTTGAGCTCCCTTTTTTCTTGTCTTATTGTCTGCTTTCTAACCCTTTACAGAGTCATACATTCTTTGGACATCCTCCAAGGAATAACTTCCAAGTAATCCTGTCTGAAAAATGTATTCCTGATCCGCTTGTATTTTTATAAATCTGAAATCATGGTTTATCCTGTCTTCAGAAATTTTCTTCCTATAGATAAATCCATGTTCATCTTCTTGCACGACTTCACCAAAATACAAGGCATTCTGTACGTCTCTCAACTGTTCAGCTTTGATGCTAGCAATATCAGTGGTCGTAGATACGCCGCTAGAAATCTGTAAGGAGTAATTGCCTTCACCTTTTATAGTGACATCCTTCATTATTCCCAAATCAGAAGATTCTATCTTAGCTTCAGCAGGAGCATTAACTTTTATAGGCATGCCATACTTCATCAGATCAGTAGATACCAGTCCGGCGGCGCTACTCGCTGAATCACCTTTGCAGCCCGCAAAAAGGGCAGCAAAAGCCAGAAAGAATATAAAGCCTAGTTTTCTCAACTCTTAGTTTTTATAGAACAACCTATTGCTTTAGTCACGGATGGGTCTGGTTGCTTGCCCATCTTTACCGCTTCGATAGCATCAGAAAGAAAAGTCTCTTCTACACCACTTGCATCTCTAGGACTATCATCGATAGCGCCTATATACTGTACAGTTCTTGCTTTGTCCAAAAGGTACACATGTGGTGTCTTTGTTGCACCCCACTGAGGAAATACTTTTTGCCCGTCGTCATACAGGTAAGCAAAAGGAAAACCTTTTTCTTCAGCTCTGACTTTCATGTTTTCATAACTGTCCGAAGGCTTTACTTCAGGATCATTAGGCATGATAGCAACAACAGGATAACCTTGTGGTGCATACTTATTGTGTAGTTCTATAAGTCTGTCTTCGTACATAACTGCATATGGACAGTGATTGCAAGTAAATACGACGATATAGCCATCAGCACCATCATAATCAGCCAGAGAAACCTCTTTGCCATCTATATTAAGTAATTTGAAATCCGATGCAGTATCTCCTACACTATACCCCTGACCTATAGCTGACGCTACAAGTAGGCTCAGAAATAATACTAGTATATTTTTCATTTTTAAAATTATTTATGATTCAAAATTGGATTAACAATATCTAATAACTCTTGCTCAGAATGAAATTCTTTTTCATAAAAAGCATATTGCTCGCCTCTGCGGACTATAGTAATGGGAATAGCTCCTGACCATTGTGGATCTACTCTGTCTATCCAGTTATTGGCTTTGCCATCTAAAAGAATGACGACCTCAGACTGAATTTCATTTTTATTTAGAAAAGGAAGGACCTTGGAGTCTATTTTTCTCTCCATATCCAGACTGATAAGTACAGTCTTGAAGGGTTGTCCCTTCATCGTTTCTGTGATCTGCTCGAAATAAGGCAATTCTTTTACACAAGGGCCACACCAAGTTGCCCAAAAGTTGATAAGATAGGTCGTATCGTTATCTGGCTGTAAGATGGGCGCCATCTCATCAAAGGTCTTATAGATGGTTATATCATCCCTGGACCATTCCTGACCAAACAAGCTCGTCGTTCCCAGCAAAGAAGCTATAAATAAGAGCCTTAAGAACATAGAAAGTAATTTGCCGCGAATTTCGATTTATCTGCATCTAATTTCAATTCTAGAGCTTATCTTACCAAAACTTTAAGAAGTTATTCATTATGATTAGTTATAGAACGATTGCCTTGTTCTGCATCTTCCTCAATATCAGCTCTATTTATGGGCAAGAATTTTCTTCAGGCCAGGAAGAGGCGGACTTTAGATATCTCAGTGTCGGTTTGGCCCCACTGAGCATCTATGACATCTCTACACCTACGCTTAATGTGGCTGTCGAGACCAACATCTTTCGAACCAAAACAATAGAACTCACCTATGGAATTCCTGTATTAGCAGAAGCATTTGATGGCGCTAAACGACGTATAAGTCAGCATGAGTACAGACTGGCAATCAGACAGATGCCTAAAATATCTCAGCTGGACAAAAATGCTATGGTCTTCGTCGGTCTGGAATATTTTGGCATCTATGATAATTATACACGAAGATCAGGGGCTATAAGAATAGACAATCTAGATTTATGTTACGGATCTGCAGACATCTTAAGAGTAGTAAATGGCTTACGTCTAGAAGTAGGATTAAAACTTTTTCTAAAGCGTTTCGAAGTGGAATTTTATACCGGAGGAGGCCTGAGAAGAAACACTATTTCGCATAGCCATGTGGAAGGACTTAATCAGTTTAACTGCATTCCTGAAGATGGATTATTCGCTAATCTTGATTTTGAACCAAATGATAACAGGGGAGGCCCTTTCACCACTATTGATTTAAATGTAGGTTTCAAGCTTTCTTATGCAATACGGAGGTTTAATTAGGTTGTGTTAAAGCTACTCTCCACAGCCGATTAATCTATAATCCTCTTCAGTACGGACATGACCATACAAGTGAAGCTCAGCTGTATCAGTTTTGGCATTATAGACGACACCAACTAACTCGCCATGCAAAAAATGAAATGGAATTCTTTGCAAGCTCTCTCCTTCAACAGAGTCTATTTCTATTATTCTGACCCCAAATGGACACATAACTGATGGAGGCGCATAGTAAAACTCGTCTATTGTTTCTCTACTAATTATGCGTTGGCTTAGACCGTCAACACTTACCTCATACTTCGCAGAATCTATACTTTCTATTCTGAACTGAACCATACCTTGTTTGGGTTCTTCCTTGGGTTTGATAAGGTACATGCTACAAACATTTGAATTGAGCTGATAGATTCTATTCTGCTGCAGTTTCATTATCGCAATACGCTTAGGATTGGTTTTGAAACTAAACTCTATGGTGTCAAAACCAACTTTGTTAATTGGAATCGGATAATTTTGGTCCGACTCACTCACATCTATTCCATTGATAGCAAAGCTGTAGTCCGCATTTTTTTCAATGAACTCAAATGATGTTTCTACAATTGCAACAGGCTCTTGGCTCATTAATCCTGAGCTAATTACACAGAGCACTAATAAAAAGTAAATCTTATGTTCCTTCATAGTTAAGACATTGACAACAACTAACCCATTAATGAGAAAAAGTATCTGTTTACCTCTAGCAATCCGAATGGGTCTAATCTATTTTATAGACAGCAATGCGTTCGGTCATAATGTTTTGACTAAAATGAATTGTCAAAATGTAATGGCCCGCTGCTACGTCATTCAGATTTAACTCATAAGAGGAATGTGCACCTACTACATGTACCGTTTTAAGTAGATTTCCCAATATATCGTAAAACTCAATCTTCTTGACTGCGCCAGCATTGGCTTCTAAAAAGAAACTGCCAGTTGTTGGATTTGGATAGACGATTGCATTTTCAACACCTATTTCTCCCACAGAAACCGTTTGATTAAAGGCATCAAATTTTCTTTGGACTTCGTCAATTGGATCACCAGTAAATTCTCCAGAGTCGAGCCAGGTGTTGATATCTAACCAAAGGTTACCATAACCGCTATCGGTGTCTGTGGGCTTCGCCACTCTTAAGTAGGAAGATGCTGAACTTATGCCCATATTAAGACACCTGACATCTGCCCCTGGTCTTTTTGCAGCCTGCAAAGTCGCCATCAATTTATCAGCCAGAGATCCTCCTGCATTTAAAAAGGCCAGTTCCATATCATCTAAAACGTCCTCAGATATAAGTATGTTTCCCTGTATGGAATAGTTGGGTCCCGTTCTATGACCCTTTACATCAAAATTATTTATTCCTGTATGTGCAGCAGACCTAGGGCTGCCACCATTTAAGTCGACAATACCATATTGCCTATCCGTTACATTACCACCTTGGGATGGATTATCATTCTCTATCAGCCAATCTATTATCTCTTGAGGAGAAAGGCCTTCTATCATTTTTTGTTTGGCAGCATTTTGATTTACTGTTGTCCACCATGCTTGTGTATTTATACCACCTACATTAATTACAATGTCACTTACATAAAGTGCGCCGTCCTCTTCAGACAAGCAAGTAGCTCCTGCACTTCCTATTTCGTTTGTTACAGAATCAACAGCCACTATTGAAAAGGTATGCTGACTATACAAAGCCAAATTAATTAACAACATCAGGAACAATAGTAAATTCTTCATTTCTTTCTTTTAGTTAGCCACTCCTTTCTCATCCTCTTACTCTTTATTTTACAACAGTTTGATCACAATTTTAAAACCTGCAAGAACAAACTAGTCCCTAGTTCAACTTATATCCCAAGCCTAAAGCTCTGATCTCTTCTATCAGCTGGGAGTCCACATCCACCTTATGCTCTGGCAAGTCAAAGTCCACCATCAGATCCTCTTTGTCGTGCATTACTTGCAACTTCAATGCATGCTTACCTTCATGATTGTCACAGATTTCTCTGAATGCGACAATAAATTCTTGATTGATCCTATCTAGAGGCACTCTGATAGTAAGAGATTTTGTCAGGTCTTGGCTGAGAGAGGCCATAAGCCTGATATCATTAATAGTAAAGAAATGTCTGTCTCCAGAATAGCCTTTCTTCCAGATACCTTCCATATAGATAACATTACCCGTTATAAGTAAGTCCTTGAACCTTAGATACTCTTCCCTATAGACGCCAAACTCGAAGCTGCCAGTATAATCTTGCAAGGTCAATCGGGCATAGCCCATATTATTTTTCTGAGAGATGCCGTGCATACAACTAGAAATTATGCCCCCCAGCTTGATCGTTTTGCCTTTGATTTGATTGGCAAATTCCAGACCGAAGGTGATATAGTTTTCCAGCTCCATTCTATACTCGTCCAGCGGATGACCACTGATGTAAATACCAGATACTTCTTTTTCTTTTTTGAGCCTATAACTCTTTAACCATTCTGTCGCTAGTGGCGGCTTGGGTTCATTGAGCATCTGGTCACTCATATCACCGAAGAGAGATACCTGTGCAGAGTCTTTCTGATTCTGATAAGCTGAACCAAATTTTGTCGCATGTTCTATGTAAGTATCGTATTTCTCTGAGGCCGAAAAGTACTGCGACCGCTTCAGACCAAAGAGATCAAAAGCACCCGCGTATGCCAGGCTTTCGAGAGACTTCTTATTTATAGATCTAAGGCTGACTCTTTTGACTAAGTCTACAAGGTTAGAAAAAGTCCCGTTTTCTCTTTCTCTGATAAGTTCTTCAGAAGGTCCGACTCCCATGCCTTTCAGCGCAGACAGCCCAAAGCGAATCTCTCCTTTCTGACTCACCGTAAAATTAATCCCACTAAGATTGACATCGGGACCGAAGACAGGCACTTTCATACGCTTACATTCTCGTAGGAAGAAATTAAGCTTGGATGTATCTGACTTATTATGATTGAGCACAGCGGTCATGAATTCTGCAGGATAATGCGTCTTCAGGTAAGCCGTCTGAAAAGCGATAAAGGCATAACAAGTAGAGTGAGATTTATTAAAGGCGTAAGAGGCAAATTTTTCCCAATCCTTCCATATTTTTTCTATCACCTTTTCTGGATGCCCATTGGTCTGACAACCTTCTAGGAATTTTGGCCACATCTCATCTATCAGCTTACGCTTTTTCTTACCCATCGCCTTACGCAAGGCATCCGCCTGACCTTTAGAGAAGTTCGCCAGTTTTTGTGACAACAACATCACCTGCTCTTGATAGACGGTGATACCATAGGTCTCTTCCAGATACTCCTCCATATCGGGGAGATCATAAGTGATTTTTTGCTTGCCGTGTTTCCGAGCAACAAAGTCCGGGATATACTGCATCGGACCTGGTCTGTACAAGGCATTCATCGCAATCAGATCTTCAAACTTATTGGGCTTCAGATCTACAAGGTGTTTCTGCATCCCACCAGACTCATATTGGAATATACCGATGGTCTCTCCTCGCTGGAACAGCTTATAGGTCTCCTGATCATCCAGAGGAAAGTTATCTAGATCGAGCTCTACCTGCTTATTTTGTTTTACAAATCGGACGGCATCGCGCAGGATGGTCAGTGTCTTCAGCCCAAGAAAATCCATCTTGAGCAGACCTGCATCTTCTGCTACACTGTTGTCAAACTGGCTCACCAGGAGGTCAGAATCTTTGGCGGTTTTTACGGGGACATAATTGGTGATATCATCTGGCGTAATGATGACACCACAAGCATGGATACCTGTATTCCTTATAGACCCTTCCAGACGCTTGGCGGAGCGGATCATCTCACCGATATCATCCTTTTTCTCAGCCATTTTTCTGAACTGGTAGGCTCTGTCTATGTC
>CAYNJK010000179.1:3123-6968 GCA_964397575.1 uncultured Saprospiraceae bacterium | reverse complement strand
CTATTGGTGACTTCTTTCTGTACACCTCCTCCTATCATAATATTTCCTACAGCACGACTGCCTTGATTATTGTCTCTATGTCGAAAATACAACTGCATATAACTACCTGTAAGATTGTTGCCCTGCTCACCAGTTAGAATTTTTTCAGTCATCTGATAATAATAACGTCCACCAATTTCATAGTTATAGCTAAAATTAGATAACCCAAATCTCTTCAGACCATTATTATTAAAATTCGAAAAATTAAAGGATGTTTCTAGCGTTTGTGTCCAAGAAAAGGATGACTCTGCAATTTTTAACTCGTACCCTATTTCAGGTTGTAATTGAAATCGCCACCTTATTTCTCCATCAGCACTGGCTGCTCTAGAAAGCACAAAAAAGTTGTTTCTGTTTATCTTGAATCCTGACTTTCTATCTTTATAGCAATTTATTACAGCACAAAGATCCCTTTCTTCAGCTTTGCTTTTTGTAAATGCAAATCCATAAACTGATTCTGTTCTCAGTGTGACCGAAGAAAAATCCAGTTCGCCAGGTCTAAACATTGTAGAATCCAACAAGCTATCAAATACATCTACTCTGTTATAATCTAAATTTAAGCTGAAGTCAAAATATTCATTCTTATAATAGCGCTCTTGCCTGCCGATTGCAATAGAATATCCGTTGGCCAACCCAACAGCAATGGTATCTTGCAGATCAAAATAAAACCCAATTCCTACACCAGCCATTACCCCGATATATTCTCCAGACAAATTATTGGCCTGTTGTCCAGATTTTATTTTATCCACCATGTTGTAATAGTATCTACCGCCTAACCCAACTCCAAAGACAGCAGAAGTATTAACCCTATCCGTAAGCAATCTAGGACTGCCTTCATATTCTAAGGAAAAAGCTGTTCCTAATTTTAATTCGCCCTGCAACTTTGGCAAACTCAAACGACCTCCTGAAGCACTTAACTTTATAAGGTACCTCACTTCTTGATTTCTCATGAAAAGTGCATCTTCAGCAGACACCTCATAGATAACAGAATCTTGGTAAGTTGTATTCTGTCCCACAATGATACCTGTCAGTAAAAAGAAAACAACTAAATATATATAACGCTGCATGTCTAGTTAGTTGTAGTTATGGAATTTGTAGTAATGATGGTAATCTCTCCTTGATAAGAAGCTATTCGAGATTTCTGCTTTTCTGTGTTACCTATCTTTACTTTATGTTTGTTCTTTTTGATTTCTTCATCAGTTATACTATTACAGTTGTCTACATTTACATCGCAGCCATCACAGCTTACTTCTATAGCAGCCTTACTGTCTTTAGGAAAAATGAGGTCAATTGGTGAGTGATGTGTACTGGCCGTCAGGATACTTTGTGCATCCAGCTGCATAATTCCTAAATTTCCATATTCCAACTCAAGATCTATTTCTCCCGCGGGTTTATTCAGGGTTAAGTCAGTTCTGTTTCCCTTAAAGACAATGACTCCCTGTGTCTCTGTACACTTTATCTTATCATACTTAGAATCTATCTCTAACTTACCATCAAAATTTTCAAGAGCTATAGTGCTAAACTGAGAGGTGAGTAGTAGTTCTTCAAAATCACCTTCCATTATTACTTCTCCAAAAGAGCTGCTTATGTTCATAATTGCAAAGGCTGGCACATAGAGATGCAATATGGTCTTTAGATTAGATTGTGGTTTGTCCTTTTCGGATTGTATTCTTAGAGCATTGTTATAGTAGATAGTCTTACCTTTTTTCTGGAAACTGACCTTTACTTTTTCTAGATCTATTTTTGCTTGTGCTTGATTATTAGATCTAGATACAACTTCTACTTCAGCTTGCACTTTAGGTTCTGACCATACTGATATGGTAATAAAGGTTCTTTCACCAGTTACGCGAATCGTCTCTCCTTGCTTATAGTCGTAGGACTTAGAAAACAACTTGGACTCTTTATAAGTTTGCTGAGCAGAAAGCTGTAGCGCAAACAGGAGTAACAGACCTACTATTTCTACGATTCGTCTCATGACTTTACGATCATTGATTTTAATAAATCAGCTTTGTCTCTTTCCATTCTTGCCATCATTTTGCTACTGGCTTCATCACTGCCATACTTTTCTTGTATATCCATCAGCTTTTCGAGGGCTGCATTTATTGCTGTGAGTTGTGCATTAAATTCATCTAATTGTTCATCAGAAAACATAAAGCTATTGTTTTCTATATACTGTAATACTTCGTCTATATTATCATCTAGCATGACTTTGTTCTCATGCAACGATGCCATTTCTATTTCTGACTTATACTCGTATTCTGACTCTTGGTTTTCTTTACTTAAAAAATTGACAGCAATGACAGTGGAAATCAAGAACAAAATTGCCGAGAGTAGCATATACAATCCATTAGAAGTTTTTGGAGCTGGTCTGGAAGGAGAGGTACTAGACTCAGGCTGGTCCAATCCTTCTTCTATACCTGCCCACAGATTGTCAGGTGCTTTATGAGTCGGCAACTCAGCAATAGACTGCTCGAGTCGAAGACCAGACTCTATCTGATCCCAACTGACGGGCGCCTGATGTTGCTTGCTTTTCAGCAAATCTATCATTTCCTGATATGTAAGTTTATCCTTAGCCATTATACCAAGTGTGATTTTAGGAGTGCCTTCAATTTAGTTTTTGCATAATTCAGTTGGGACTTAGACGTGCCGACGGAAATATTTAAGGTCTCCGCTATTTCTTTATGTGCAAACCCTTCTATCTCAGCCATTACAAAAACTGCTCGACTTTTAGCCGGAAGGGCTTGTATGGCCTTCTCTATATACTCTACATCAACGCTGTCTTGATATCCAATTTCTGCTACGGCATCCAATGATACATTCTCTTTCTTTGTTTTCAAATAACGATAAGCCTTTCTAACTAATATTTGCTTTATCCAAGCATGGAAGTAAAGTGGTTCTTTAAGACTGGCTAGATTCTTAAATGCATCTATAAAGGCTTCTTGCAACAGGTCACTCGCAGAGTCTACATCATTGGTCAGTCTATAGACGATGGTATAAAGACTATCCTTGTAGCTCTCGTAAAGCGTTCGCTGCGCAAAGCGATCATTGGTTAGGCATTTGTCTATAAGTATCGTTAAGTCCATAAGGTCTTATCGTAATAGGAACGTTTTTGTTTTTATTAATTCTCTAAGATACACAGTGTCATGTTAGTGATAGTATGAGCAAAACTGCGGCTCTAGCTTGTTAAAACTGTTTAAAATATGACTAATGATAACGTTATATCTATAGAGTTACAGATATCCACGAAAAGGTTGGAATGGAAAGAAGTTTTTTTTGAAAATGCTCTGAATAGGCCTAGGATAGGGGTTTCTATGACGATTATTAGATCTCTATCAATAGAAGATGCAGCTAACTGATGGTAGATTCTTACTAATTATACCTGTAAAAACGACTTTTTTGATAGCTGTAAGGGGCCATATCTAGTATGCCTTTATGGAAGAAATACATTCATCCTTTAAAAGGACGATTGGCAAATAGCACCTCTATAGGCTCATAACTCAACTGTAATAACTCTACTAGAGCTGCTTGGTCTATAGGTCTGGATTCATAATACCAATACTTGTAAATATCAAAATATCACTACCTTTCCTATAGCATAATACAAAAAAGGAAGAGACACATATAGATAGGTCTCTCCCCTTAGTTATCTTACGACTGTACGTGTTATTCTACCACCTCAAAACCAAAAATTCCAGTCCAACTGGCGGGAATCCTACAGCCACCACTTCCATTTGACCAGATATGCTCATTGCCGTTTTCAATATCGCAGATCCTATCAGACTTGACTTCTCTATCGAGAAATACCAGTT
>CAYNJK010000179.1:0-3023 GCA_964397575.1 uncultured Saprospiraceae bacterium | reverse complement strand
TATTAGATGGCCATCTATTGTTTCTATGACATCGCCTACTAAATGCACATATCTCCCTGGCTCTTTTAAGACAAGCTGATGCTCCATAAAGTAGACACCAGCCTCATAGGTAGGCACGCCTCTTACATTGACCGACCATCCACTAGATTCTTGTATCAAGGATGGATTATAGATACTATCTACGTATAATTCATTTCCATTATAACCTGTCTCCCAACTGTTATCATCTATTCGGTACAGTTCGTGAGAAGGCTTGAATGGAAAATTCTCTATCTTAAAGACTGCGTCTCTGCTCAGATCTCTGACCTCATCAGTAAGTTCCATTCTAATATTCATGGTGTCACCTACCTGATAAGTAAGCTGTAGGGGTTCTACGTACAGAGGAACTTCTAAATAAAAATCCCTTCCTCCATACCTTCTTTCGTAAGGACATAGCTCATTATACTCCTCTACAAATATTTGTTCTATACAACTCTGTAAAGAAAAAGATACGATACTTGCGGCGATAAGAAACCTAATTAAATAAATCACAATTATCTATAATAGTTTTCCGTACTTAAGTGATAATTTAAATTACAATTTTTTCTTTCGAAAGAAAACATTTGTCTAAAAAATTAATATACATTTGCACCGAAATTATTTCCACGCTATAAAATCGGAAATATTATGGATGCGCAGAAAATACATATCATACCACGTGACCTCTCATAGAAGGTAATACCTTATACGTATTTGTATTTCTGCCTGGTCATTCGATCAGGCTTTTTTTTTGAATATACTATTCTAGAAAACATCATATCGATACCTACGGGTAGCCGTTCTATTAGGTAGTTCACACCTATTATAATTTTTATTAACCCATAGTTGCAGTGTACGCTAGCGACCTAATAATTCTATGCCTTATGGCTAACAAACTAAGAAGCAAAGATTTTAAATCTATTGGCATTTATTCCAATAAGACTATTTCGATTGCTATGGCAATCCTAAAAAAATATTACAAACGAAACACTAAAGAAATGAACCTCGATCTGGTAAAAGATGTCAAGGATGCACCAGAAGAATATTTACAACATGAGACACTGAGTCCTATAGCTTTGGAATTCTACGAACCTGAAGTAAAAGAAGATATTCCTATCACGTTAGGCGATAAGGAAGCAGCGCTTACTGTATTCGGAAGACCACTGATAAAAAGCAATGCTTACCAGCAAATGAAAACGGCGATGAAATTACCGATCGTGCAGCAAGGTGCTTTGATGCCTGATAGTCATCTAGGATATGGCTTGCCTATAGGTGCGGCTCTGGCAACGAACGATGCAGTAATACCGTTTGCTATAGGCATGGACATAGGCTGTCGGATGAGTCTGACACTATATCCTATTACGGAACGATTCTTTAAGATGCACGAACACAAGTTCAAGCAAGCTATAATAAAGAACACGGCATTCGGTCTATCAAAGGTAATTGGCTTTTCGCAGGAACATGCTTTTCTGGATAGAGATGTTTTTAATGATACAGCTCTGCTCAAGAAGCTAAAACCCAAAGCTGCAAAGCAACTGGGTTCCTCAGGCTCTGGCAATCACTTTGTAGAATGGGGTATCGTAGAACTCGGAGAAGATGAACAGCTAAATGTTCCAGCAGGTACATACATAGGTCTGATGGCGCATTCAGGTTCCCGAGGTTTTGGTGCCTCTATTGCAAAATTCTATTCTGACCTCGCAAAGAACAAGTCCAATTTGCCATTTAATATGCGGCACCTTGGCTGGCTGAACTTAGCAGATGAAGATGGACAAGAATACTGGCACTCTATGAATCTGGCTGGTGACTACGCCAAGGCTTGTCATGACCAGATACACAAGAATGTAGCGAAGGCTCTAGGTCTAGAGTCTATACTGAAAATAGAGAATCATCACAATTTTGCCTGGAAAGAAAAGCTGCATGGCAAAGAAGTGATTGTACACAGAAAAGGCTCCACACCAGCTGGGAAGGATGTCTATGGCATTATACCTGGCTCTATGACTGACCCTGGGGTTATAGTGAGAGGCAAAGGACATGAGCCAGCAATAAATTCAGCCTCACATGGAGCAGGTAGAAAATACAGCAGGAAGGAAACCATCTCGCGAAATACAAAAAGCGAGATGCGTAAGGAACTAAGAAACAAACGTGTTACCCTAATAGGTGGTGCTCTAGATGAGTCGCCCTATGCTTACAAGAGTCTAGAACGTGTTATGTCTTACCAGGAGGAACTGGTAGACACCATAGGAAAATTTTATCCAAGAATAGTAAGAATGGACAGAGATAAATAAAATGAAAAAAGAAGTACACATACTAATAACAGCTGGAAGGGGGCCCGTAGAATGTGGCTACGCCGTACATGGTGTCCAAAGAAAATTCAGAGAATTTCTGGACAGGAACGAGGTCCCTTTCCAAATAATAAGTCAGAAAACTGCTGCTGATGGAAGAACTACAGAAACTATTGTCTTCAAGGTGGTAAGTAAAGACAAGATTTTGCTCGATAGTTGGCTAGGGACCATCCAATGGATATGCAAAAGTCCTATCAGAAAATACAACAAGCGGAAGAACTGGTTTATCAAGGCACTGGAGATACAATTAGCAGAAACAATAGAGACAGATATGCAGGCTCTGACGATACAGTCTTACAAAGCCTCAGGACCTGGAGGACAGCATCGTAATAAAGTAGAAACCGCAATCAGAATTATTCACAAACCTACAGGACTTATTGTCACTGCGAGTGATAACAAATCCAAAGCACAGAACAAGAAAGCAGCTCTGAAAAAGCTCAAGGAAAAATTGGAAGCACATACAAAGAATTTACAGGAAGATCATGCCATGGATATATGGTCATCTAAGATAGAGATAGAAAGAGGAAATCCAATAAAGACTTTCTATGGACCAAAGTTTATAGAGTTATGAGTAGAACAACACAAAAAGAAATCATAACTGCTCGTATAAAAAAAGTAAAGCGATTACAGAAAGAACGAGACAAAATCTATGAAGCTCAGCGC
>CAYNJK010000178.1:0-6971 GCA_964397575.1 uncultured Saprospiraceae bacterium | reverse complement strand
TGAGAAAAGTCTGGGGTAAAGAAGTTATCGTAGGAGACCGAACTATCGACGTACATATAAGAAAGCTACGTGAGAAAATTGGCGACCACTATATCAAAACAATGAAAGGGGTCGGCTACAAATTTATATTTTAGTATTTTTCTACATCTCGGTCTTTGTTTAAGAACTTAACCATACGGCAGATTACTTTTTACCTATCCTTCTCTATATGGATGGGACAGATGGTGCTTATGATGATACTTAATACTACCGGGGGTATCAGTGTAGGTCCTTCGACGTTAGGTATTATAGTCTACACAATCGTTTCTTTTCTGCTTACCTATCTGATAGTCAGATTCCTTGGTGAGAAATATATTTTCAGAAAAATAAAACTCATTTATAAGGTTATCAGTGACTCTAAAGATTCATTAGAAGGTGTAGAGTTGCATAATAGTAACAGCTCCTCCTTAGAAGATGTAAATTCTCAGGCCGTGATGTGGGCGCAGGATACAGCCAAAGAGTTATCATCCCTGAAGACCTTAGAAAATTATAGAAAACAATATCTGGGAGATGTATCACATGAAATGAAAACACCTCTTTTTTCCATTCAGGGATATCTATTGACGCTTATAGAAGGGGGGCTTGCGGACGAGAAAATAAATATTAAATATCTGAAACGAGCAGCAGATAATGTGAATAGACTTCAGGCAATTGTAGAAGACCTAGAGTTAATAAATGAACTGGAATCTGGAACGAAGGGACTGGAATATAACACCTTCGATATAAGAGAACTAACGGAAAGTATTTTTAATGATATGGCTTTTTCTGCCAGAGAGAAAAATATAAAGTTAATCTTTAAGTCTGGCGCCGATAAGGCATTCAAGGTGTATGCTGACAAAGGTAAAATAAGGCAAGTTCTTATCAATCTTATTTCTAATTCTATCAAGTATGGAATACAGGATGGGAGAACTAAGGTCAGTTTCTATGATATGGAGGACAGAATATTGGTGGAAGTATCTGATAACGGTATAGGTATATCCGAGCAAGATATTAAGCATGTCTATGATCGATTCTACCGTGCTGAGAAAAGCAGAAGTAGAGAGGTAGGAGGATCAGGACTAGGACTGGCTATAGTAAAACATATTCTGGAAGCCCACAACCAAAACATGAGTCTAAGAAGCACAGACGGTAAGGGCTCTACCTTTGGGTTTACCTTGAGTAAGAAGTAGGGTAGCTCTACGTATTATTGGGTTGGTTTACCTCAGCCATTAGTTTTGGCGCAGGGTAATTGATCAGATTTAACTTAGCTAGTAAGAGGTCTCTTTGGATGTAGAAGGAGTCCATTTCTGATTCCGGCAGCGGATCTGCGGGTGGAAAGTTTTCTCTTCGGTGATTGACCTGACTGCCATACTTCCAGAATCTAAAGCATACATGTGGTCCTGTAGCCAAGCCAGTTTGTCCTACCTGGCCTATCACTTCACCTTGTTTTACACGTTTACCTTTTCTTATCCCTTTGGCAAATCTGTGCATGTGGAGGTACTGTGTCTGATATATATCATTATGTCTGATTTTGACATACTTTCCATTGTTCTTGGTATAACCCGCAGTTTCTACTACACCATCAGCAACAGAAAAAATAGGTGTTCCTGTAGGAGCAGCATAGTCTGTACCTAGATGAGGAATTCTTCTCTTTTTGATGGGATGAAATCTTCGCCTATTGAATGAAGACGAAATACGCGAATACTTCAGTGGCGCTCTAAGGAAAGTAGATTTCGTCGGATGGCCTTCCAGATCATAGAATCCAGCATATTTCTCATTCTCATAGAAGACTGCAAAGTGTTCTCCAGAGTCATTTTTAAAAGCAGCAGAAATGACCTCTCCATAGTCTACGGGTTGGCCTTCTATATATTTTCTCTCGTATATCAACTTAAACATGTCCCCTTTCTGAGTATGGTAAAAGTCTACGCTGGAAGCCATGGCATCTTCCATTTTATCTATGATACTTCCATTCAGACCAGCTTCTTTCATGGCCAACCATAAGGAAGAGTTGATAATACCAGAAGCTGATTCTATGACTGTCTCGTATTCTCTATCTACAACTTCTATATCTACCTTGTTATCTATAAAGTACTTGACAAAGGTGAATTTGTTGGGTTCGTAGACGATACAGTGGGGCTCTGAGCATGCATCCTTTCTTACCAGTGTAAAAGGTTTTTTTGCTCTGAATTTTCTAATACTGAATATATCTGAAGAAACTCTGTCTAGTTTCATGATGCTGTCCCAGTCTATGCCTTCCCACAATAGAAGATCACCAAGATTCTGATTGTTTCCTAGGGTATGGGATTCGAATTGATATTCATCTTCTGGAAAACCAAACTTTTCTTTGATATCTTGTTGCTCTTCGATAGGTGCTGGGCAATGAGTAGTCTCTTTTCCTTTATTGTATAGCACAATCACTCCTAAAACTATACAACAAGCAATACCCACATTGAGAAAAAAAGATTCCGATAACTTCACTTACGACAAGACTTGATATGAAAACAAAAAACTAAAATAAGGGAATAATTTAATTTCCATTTCTTCATACAAAACAATTACCAATCCTTATTTACATTTACTTCTTTGGTATTATGCTCTTTTATAATATAATCCGAAAAAAGACAATTAAGTGACAGTTTTTACACAAACTATAAATCTCGGAGGCACCTTATTACCCTATGATAGACCACTTATTATGGGTATCCTTAATCTTACCAGAGATTCTTTCTATGACGGTGGAAAATACCTTGACCTAGACAAAGCGGAGGCACATGTCCACCAGATGCTATCAGATGGAGCAGATATCATAGACCTAGGCGCTTTTTCTAGCAGACCAGGAGCGGAACTGGTTCCAGCTGCACAACAGCTTGCGATCCTAGAGCCGTTTGTAAAAAGGATAGTAGCTTCTATACCAGATATTATCTTGAGTATAGACACCTTTTCGGCAGAAGTAGTCAAAAAACTAGCGGATATCACTCCTTTTATAGTCAATGATATTTCTGGGTTCAGCTATGATGATCTCTTGGTCCCGACAGTGGCTGACCTTGGCTTACCCTATATACTGACTCATAACACTGGAACTCCAAAAGATATGCAGTCCAAGGCTGATTATCAAGACGTAGTTAGCTCTGTTCTGTTTCAATTGTCTGAGAAGCTGCATGTGCTGAGGTCTGCAGGGGTAAAAGAGCTGGTAGTGGATCCTGGCTTTGGTTTTGGGAAGTTAGTAGATCATAATTACCAATTACTCTCAAAACTAGAGGTCTTCAAGATCTTAAAATGCCCAGTAATGGTGGGACTTTCAAGAAAATCTATGATATATAAGCCCCTGAAAACTAGTGCAAATGAAGCTCTAAATGGGACAACTGCCTTACATATGGTTGCTCTTATGAACGGTGCCCAAATTTTAAGAGTACATGATGTGAAAGAAGCTTCAGAAACCCGTATCTTGTGGATGCAATTGCATTCCCACGTTAACAAAGTTTAAAAATCAATTTATACCGAGTAGAACCTTGTCTTTTAGTAGTTATTACTAAAGGGATAGGGCTCTTTTTATTTATATAGATGACCGAAGACACAGAAATAAAGAAATCAAAGAAAAAGAAACGCAGCTTACTTAGAGTTGGTTTCTGGTTTCTATGTGCAATCTTACTGCTTCTCATCTTGCTAATCTTGCTCATTCAGTGGCAACCCGTACAGAATTTTATAGTAGACGAGGTGACTGAGAGGATGTCTGAAAAGACAGGTACCGACGTCAGTATTAGAGAAATAGACTTTTCCATAAGAGATGGACTGATATTACAGGACTTGTTACTTATGGACGAGAAACAAGATACTCTAGCCTATATAGGAAGTTTTTCTTCTTCCCTAGAGGAGAATATACTCAGCATGATAAATAATGAGCTGGTGCTCAATGATATTACTATTGCTGATATGACCTTAAATATTGTCACAGAACAAGATGAGGAGCTGTCTAATATAGAGACCTTCTTTTCAAAATTGGCGTCAGACAAGAAACCAACTAATAAAGAGTCCAAAGAGTTAGACCTTTCTTTAAGGTCTATTAATTTTTCTAGAATCTCTTTGAGTGAAAGTACGAAGAACCAGTCCTCACGATCCATTGAGATAGCTGAAGGGCAGATTATAATAGACAAGCTAGATCTGGCTAATAAGACATTTATTATTGAGAAATTAATGCTGTTTAATCCTCATTATAGAGAAGTAAGAAATGGCATACAGGAAACTACCGAAGCCAGTGTCGAACTAGAGGATCCGATAACTTCTACTGATACCTCGGAAATATATCTTGCCATCCACCATCTGGAAGTAAGTAAAGGATTGCTTAGGAGAGATGACTGGCATAAGGCCAAGACAGAAAAGACCAAGGCTCTTGATGTCAATCATCTGAATATTACTAATATCAATCTCAATACAGACTCCACCTCTCTGACCTTTCCGTTTCATCTAGAATCACAGATAAAGTCTCTGACCTTGCAAGAAGACAATGGATTTGAAATCAATCAGATGAATGTAGGCAAAATGGTGGTTGGTCAGACTGGTCTTGACTTAGAAGAGTTTGGTCTAAATACCGGAAGAAGTAATCTAGGAAGATCTCTTAGATTTAGTTATGAGGACTTTGGTGATTTCAAATATTTTGCTGAAAAAATAGAAATCGATGCAAGATTGGATAAGTCCAGATTATCATTTGAAGATATGATGTACTTTTTCCCAGACATGAACTCTGCACCTTTCTTTGCTGTAAACAAGGACAAATGGTTAGAGCTGACAGGTGAACTAGAAGGTACTATAGATGATTTAGAGGCAGATGACCTATCCCTTTCTTTCTATGATATGGTCAAGTTAGAAGGTTACCTAAGTACTTTGGATCTCACAGATTCTGAAAGTGCACTGATAAATCTTCACGTGGAAAATTTCAATACCAGCCTAACAAATCTGAGAAAGGTAATCCCAGACTTTACCCCTCCCCAGCAGTTTTACAAATTAGATCCCATAAAATTTACAGGCGACATAGATGGATTCTTTAAAGATTTCGTTGTCTATGGAAATCTAGAGAGTCCTCTTGGACGTGTTACTCTAGATACAAGACTAGATATCAAGGAAGGGTTAGATTTGGCTCAGTACTCGGGAGAGGTGTCATTAGACAACTTTGATATGGGCCGATGGACAGAAAATCCAGATTTTGGAATGGCAACTTTTTCAGCTGAGATATTGGATGGGCAAGGATTGACCATCGATAATGTACATACTGATTTAACTGCGGAGCTAGAGCGGTTTGATTATAAAGGCTATAGTTACAGAGATATAAAACTAGAAGGAGAGTTTGAGCAGAATCTCTTTGATGGTCAGTTCATATCTAGTGATCCAAATGCTCAGATGGAATTTGACGGAGATATTTTTGTAAAGGATGGTCAGATTACTTCTGATTTCAAAACCAAAATTGAAAAAATAGATCTGACAGCACTGAACCTTTCTGAAGACATTAGTTCTATACATGGTGACATAGATCTAAGTCTTGAAGGCTCAAAATCTTCAGACTTTGTGGGTTCAGCACAGATTCAGAATCTGACCTTGGCTTATCAAGGCAAACAATTTGAATTCGATAGCCTCCTTGTTAGTTCATCACCTGAACTAAATGAAACGAGGAACATAACGATTCTGTCAGATGTTTTTAATGGGACGATAGACGGAAAGTTTCATTTTCCAGAACTGGTTCCAACCTTAAAAGATCATCTTGTCTATGCACATCCACAATGGGCCAAAAAGTTTAATGTAAAGAAAACCGGCGGGATTAAAAAGAAACAAAAGTTTGGTTATAAATTTCATGTTGTAGATACCAAAGATTATCTGGAATTGGCTAAGGTAGATGAACTTAGATTAGTGGATCTAAGTATGAAGGGTAGTGTAGATACAGAAAGGAAGGAATACAATAGTGATATATTTATAAAGCAGGTTGCCTATAAGAATTTAGTGATAGACAAGCTGGATCTGGTTGTGAATGAGAAAGACAAAAAATCAGACAACTCAGTAAATGTAGCCAAGCTCACCTCAGGTAAATCAGAATTTAATCCATTTGAGGTATTTGCAGAATTGAACGAGGACCGACTGAGCATCCGAATGCTCACAAAGGAACTACTGGATTCTTTTCAGCGTATAGACTTGGCAGTTAATGTATATCCCCAAGATGATAAATTAATAGCTACTATATCTGAAAACACTTTGACTATGTTCAGCTCTGAGTGGAAAGTCAACCCTGGTAATAAAGTTATCTACGGTGATGATTACATAGATATAGAGAAGTTTGTTATCTCAGATGGCAATAGAAGTATAGTTGTAAATGATATTAATAATCGAGGCCTTAGTGCTGAAGTACAAAATTTCGACTTTCTGACTATCAATGGAATTATAGATTATGACAAGATAAAATTTGCTGGAGAAGGAGATTTGAATTTTAGTAAGGTAGACTTGTTTGAGGAGTCAGCGATGTCTTTCGATATGGATATAGATGAGTTTACTCTTAATGATGTAGATTATGGTAGCCTTTATGTAAATGCCATAGATGATGGCACAGAAACAATATCTGCTCTAGTTTTTCTCAATAAAACAGAGGATGGTATGAATCTAGATATAGGCGCTGATATACATAAGCAGACTCAAGAGATTGAAGGCACTATCACTGCAAGTAATCTACCGATGGAGACTTTTGAGTTTATCATAGATGATGGTATTTCTAATACAGCTGGCGATGCAGATGTGTTAGATGGCAAAATCAGTGGAACTTTGGATAACATAAAGTTAGACGCAGAAGCACAGGTAACAGGGGGTACCACTACTATAGATTATCTAGGGGCACAGCTCTATCTTGGCGAAGAAAAGTTTATTGTTACTGATAAGAAAATCGACCTTACTGGTGCAACGATTGCTGACAAGTATGGGAA
>CAYNJK010000177.1:0-7000 GCA_964397575.1 uncultured Saprospiraceae bacterium | reverse complement strand
GAATATATCTTTCTTGAGATCAGAAGAAGTATCTGTATTGTAGATACCTTGATATTACCACTGGTCAATAACAATCTGGAATCAGTCACTCTAGCAGATACTATCTATGCTTGTAATAATCAGCCATTCCGATTGGAAGCCGATCTAGGAGATGAAGTCAACCCTTCTTCTATACTTACTTTCGAAAATAGGGATCCAGTAGAAATCGACAAGGACAATAATTACACAGAGTCAAAAATTCTAGTATCAGGTCTCAAGGATATAACACTGAACCCAGACATCATTTCTGAGATTTGTATTGACAATTTAGTTCATCCTAGACTCAATGATTTGGATATATTCCTGAAAGCACCATCAGGACAAATCATTGAATTATCTACTGATAATGGCTTCAGGACAAATAATGATGATCAGCCTGATGCCTACATAGGTACCTGCTTTACGCAAACGGCCACAACCAGTATAAATTTAGGAGACGCTTCTGAAGGCAAAATTGATCTTGCTAATCCAACTTACACTGGCGCATATCTCCCAGAAGGAAGTTTTGACGATTGGTTACTTCCTATTAGTTCTACACTGAATGGCGACTATACCCTCTTCATTGTAGATGATCAAAAACAATTTGATGGAGACCTATTTTCTTGGCATATCTCCATCAATCCAAAATATGAGTTGGATTACACATGGGCACCAAACACCGAGCTAGAATGTGCACAATGTGAAGTTGCAACAGGTCTGGCGACAGAATCAAGATTCTATTACATCTCACTGACAGATAGCTATGGTTGTGCAACGGTAGATTCAGTATGGCTAGAAGTATCAGAAGAGCCACAGCTTTTCAATCTGGAATGTGCGGCGAATAGATCTGGAGCTATAAGCTATATATGGTCTGAGTCGCAGAATGCACAATTCTATGAATTCAGACTGAATGGAGCAAATGAATGGATTACAATGGAGGTAGGAGAAGTATTATCAAGCTCCTTCTACGATTTAAATTATACAGATCTAACTAGCTTAGAAGTTACAGGTCTATTACCAGGGGAGACATTTACCTTGGAAGTCAGAGGGAGCAACTTTGGTCGCTGTATGACTGATCCCATTTCTTCAACTTGTACTGCCATCGATTGTCAAGGTGCCGGTCCAATAATAGATGATATCCGTGTAGACCAACCAACCTGTGCTAGTCAGACAACTGCACGTGTAGAAGTGTTAGCAAATTCTGACAATTTACCACTGACATATAGAGTAAAGGTCAATGCTTTTACTGCAGAAAACACTGATGGAATTTTCTTTGCCCTGCCACAGGGTGAATGGTTGATTCGTGTTACTGACAGTGCAGGATGTGCAGTAGAAAACAACCTAAGTATTTCTATGCCAAGGCCTATACTTATTAATGAAGAAGTAACAGCCATTACCTGCCGTGATGCTGATGATGCAATAATTGACTTGGCTATAGATGGTGCTTTCCCACCGTATAGCTATAGCTGGAACGATGGGAATGAGGATGCGCTCAGGACAAATCTCCAACCTAACTTCTATACCGTAACTGTCACAGATAGTCAGGATTGCACGGCGCAAAAAGACATTCGCATTTCAAATCCTGAAGAACTAGAGGTGGACTTTGTGCAATCTGAAGAACTCAATTGTGTCGCTTCCAATGAGGTTTTTGCTACTCTAAATGTGGAAGGTGGTGTGAGACCCTATGTTACTACTTGGAATGGCACTATAAACCAGGACACCTTATTCGGCATAGATCCTGAGAGACTCTCGTATACACTTACAGACAGTTCTGGATGTGTTTTATCAGGCGATGTGCTTCCACGTCAAGCCGCCGCACTGGAAATCGAGTTTCTGGAAGTCAGTGATAATTCATGTTTCAATAGTACCGATGGATCTGCCTTAGCAGCTATCAATCATGGAACTGAACCATTTACTTATGAATGGAGTAATGGAGAAATGGGTGAGAGAGCTGTTGCCTTAGGTTCAGAAATAACGACACTGGTTGTAACAGATATAAATGGTTGTAGTGCTGCTGCTGAAATAGAAACCGGAAGTCCTGCTCGGATAGACATAGAGTCCGATTTTGAAAGCCCTTCCTGTTTTGGTGAATCCGATGCGAGTATAGAACTCTCTGTTGGAGGAGGTTCTGGAAACTTTAGCTATCTATGGGAAGATGGCATAGAATCCAAAGACAGAATGAATATTTCTTCTGGCAGATATTGCGTTACGATAACTGACCAAGCCTTCTGTACTTCTGAATTTTGTGTAGATATTCCTCCTACTCTTGAGCTAGATGCCTCAGCAGAACTTACTAGAGTAGGTTGTGACAACAGAGGAAATGGAGCAATTACAATTACACCTTCAGGTGGTAGCGGACAATATGACTTTTCGTGGAGTGGTCCTAATGGCTATAGCTCCTCAGACCAAAACATTAGCAATCTTCAGATTGGTGCTTATACCCTTATACTGACTGATTTGGCTAATCCTGCTTGTCAAAGTGCGCCTCTAGAATTTACACTTTCCGTGGAAAGTGAGATAGGAGCATTAATACAAACAATAGACGAAATATCTTGTTTTGGTGAGGCTACTGGGGTACTAAGGGCATTACCTACTGGCGGCAATCCACCCTTCAGCTATAACTGGTCAGACAATTCTATTGGTGAATTTGCAGAGAATCTTACTGCAGGAATTTATGAAGTGACAATTACGGATGCCAGTAACTGTTCTTCTATTTCGACTAAGCTACTTGACCAGCCTGAAGAATTGGTCGCATCGACTAGTAAAGAAGATATCCTTTGCTTCGGTGATGAATCAGGGACAATAGTTATCGAAAGCAGTGGTGGATTAGCACCATACTCATACAGCTGGAGTAATCAAGAAACCAACTCATCTAGCACTAACTTGGCGGCAGGAACCTATGAAGTCACTATTACGGATGCCAGTGCATGTGCTCTAGAAATAAGTGAGACTATTACGGAACCAGAAAATGACATAGAATTTTCTATAGAGGTAAAAGATGTTACCTGCTCAGATGGTAGTAACGGTATCATCTCACTAGAATCGACTAATGGCTCGGCATCTTTAAGATACAGTCTAGATAATGAACCTTTCTCTAACAATGGAGAATTTAGAAATCTGAGAGCAAATACCTATTCGATCACAGCTCAGGATATCAATGGATGTATGCTAGTACAAGAGGTAACTATAAGCGAAGCTGATCCGATAGAAGTAAGATTTACAAATGAATTGGAAGTACTCTTTGGTGAAAACCTACAAATTGATTTAGAAATACAAAATATCCAAGGAGATGAAACTTTTCTTTGGGATGCGCCGGAAATAGAAAATTTTAGTTGCACCGATTGTCTTACTCCTATGATTAGCAATGTAACGAAGTCATTTTCTGGGTCTATCATGATTATAGATGCTCAGTTGTGTGAGTCTACAATCTTCTTCAATGTAAATGTACTCGAAGACGGCATTATAGAAGTTCCTACTGGTTTTTCTCCTAACAATGATAATGTCAATGATGTATTATTCGTAATGGGAGATCCACAGCTTTATGTAAATAGTTTTAAGATATTTTCTAGATGGGGAGAAGAGGTTTTTAGTGCTGAGCAATTCCATCCTGGAGACAGTTCTACTGGATGGAATGGGAAAGTAAATGGGAAAGACGTACAGCAAGATTCTTATGTCTGGATTATGGAATGTGTAATGCGATCTGGTAATGTGGAAATTCTCAAAGGACAAACAACCTTATTCAAATAGAAGAGACTATTAATCAAGATTATTATCTGCAAAGTTAAGTACATACTATTTTTCTGTTTTTTTATTTCTATTGGCCTGACCGCTCAAGATCCATTTTTTGGACAACTAGATTCTAAAAGCCTTTATTTCAATCCAGCAAATTCTTCATTCACACTAGATCATGAAACCAAAGCTAGAGTAGCTTTGAGATATAGGGATCAATGGAATACTATCTCAAGCCCCACATTCAGAACTACCCTAGCGGAAGCAGAATATAAACTTTATGGCAGTTCTCTTGATAGCTGGCATGTCGGATTATTACTGCTTAATGACCAGTCTAATGGTGGTCTATTGAAACAAAATAGCGTAGCTCTTGCATTTGCATATACAAGAAAATTAGTAGCAACAAGAACAAGTTACCATGAAGTAAGTTTTGGGTCAGCTGGAGGCTTTACACGTACAAACACCGATACACAGGCTCTATGGTTCAGCAGACAATACGACCAGGCAAATCTGCAGATAGACCGTGGTATGTCTAATGGTGAGACTATGTTTCTTGAAAACACAACACGGTTCAGCTTGGATTTAGGGTTTCGTTGGGACTACAAGATAGATAAGGAAAACAGGCTTACGATAGGTCTAGCTATAGCCCATCTAAATGGTCCGAGCAATGCATTTATAGATCAATCTACAGTTCTCAACCAAAGAAGATTTCTCGGTATAAACTATGAAAGAGCCAGCAGAAATTCTCTTCGGCACAGAATACATCTAAATATTCTATCTCAGAGTCCTTCAGTCCAAATTCTCCCTGGCTACAAACTTATTTTGGATTTTATTGACGATGGGAATATATCCATGGAATTTGGTTTAGGCACCAGAATAGCAAATAGTGTAGATGGATATATCAATGATGCTGTACTAGTTTCTTTTGCGCTCAGAGCAGAAAGATGGATGACGAGCTTCGCTTATGAAGCCAACACTTCTGGACTTACCCTGATTAGTAGAAGTACAGGGACATTAGAATTAGCCTTAGAATACTACATCAGACCAGCCTACTAAGCCAAAACAATTCCTATTTTGTGGACCAATATCGAGAGTCCGAAAATGCAGTCTTTGAGCATCCTACTATATCCTTTCTTTTTTATTCTAGCAGTGTTTAGAGCTCTTATTCTTATCCTGAGTCTCATTATCGTCATCCCTATCTACATTGTAATAACTAAATTATTTATAGAGAACTCACCTAGGTTGGCATTTAAGATTAGAAGGGCTTGGGTAGGATTTGCACAGTTAGTTCTAGGTATAAGTTACGAGGTCACTGGTGCGCCACTCAAAGACACAAATGCCTTATACGTTAGTAATCATAGAAGTTTCTCGGATCCAGTTATTATAGCTTCAGTAGTAGATGCCTATGTAATAGCCAAAGCTGAAGTAGCAAATCTACCTCTAATTAGTACCGGTGCTGAGATGACAGGTGTCTTGTATGTCAAGCGTGAAAACAAAGATAGCCGTAATGCAGTTAGAGAACTGATGAATAAGGTTCTGATGGGCAATAAGAATGTCCTTGTCTTTCCCGAAGGCACTACTAAAGGGGACATAAACACTTTACCATATAAGAAAGGCACTTTTATAGAAGCTGTGAAACATGGCTTTACAGTAGTGCCAATTGTATTGGAATATAAAAGGAAAAAGGACTTATGGTTCAACTCTAGTCTATTTGCACACCACATCAAGCAGTTTGGCAGACCATTTACAAAGGCAAAGTTGCATTTTGGACCAGCTATGAAAAATGACGATGGACTACAACTGGCGGAAGCTGCTGAAAAATGGTCCAACGATACAATCATCAATATCCATAGAAATTGGAATAGTGACTTCCACCACTTAGCTAGCCGGCAACAAACTTCATAGAAATAGAATTCACGCAGTGTCTAACATTCTTAGAAGTCAGTCTTTCTCCATTGAAGACATGGCCAAGATGACCAGAACAATTACTACAGATTATCTCTATCCTTCTGCCATCTGCATCAGGGATGCGTTTTACTGCACCGGAGATCTCATCATCAAATGCGGGCCATCCACAACCAGAATTGAACTTAGATTCTGAACGATATAAGGGCTGATTACATTTTCTACAGACATAGGTGCCTTGTTCAAAGTGTTTATCATACTCTCCAGTATAGGCGCGCTCTGTACCTTTTTGCTCTATCACATAGGACTCTTCTTGGGTGAGAGTATTATAGGGCTTATTCTCTTTCAGGAGATGCGAAAACTTTTCTCTTAGTTTGACCAATTTAGGATTGATCACAATTCTGCAATAGCCTTGATTAGAATTTCTGCTATAGTAATCTTGATGGTAATCTTCTGCCGGATAAAAAACTTCATACGCAGTCAGTTCGGTCACTATGGGATTATCCCAAAGCTTAGAAACTGTCTCAGAAATAAAATTCTGGATAAGAATTCTTTCCTCTTCATTGGTATAGAAAATCACTGATCGATACTGGGTTCCAGCATCACCACCTTGTCTATTTAAAGTGGTAGGATCATGTGTAGCAAAAAATACACTAAGTAAATCTTCTAGACTAATAGCAGCTGCGTCATAGGTTACTTTTACAAGTTCTGCATGACCTGTCATCCCAGAGCAGACTTCTTTGTAAGTAGGGTTATTTGTTTTCCCGCCAGCATATCCAGAAGTAACAGAGATTACACCATTTATTTTTTGGAAAACAGATTCAGTACACCAAAAACAACCTCCACCGAGGTACGTAGATTTAATATTCATACTAATTAAATGAAATATAAACTCAAAAGGTTCTTGTTAGTTATTATTTAGAATTTACTGAATACCTAGCTTTATTAGAATCTTTTGCAACTTAGATTGTCCACCGCTATCTGTTTGGAATTTGATAAGTTCTTCCCACTTTTCCCTGACAGCTAGTAGAGCCTGCTTAGACCAAGACTGCGGATCTACAATAGAATAACGGCTTCCATACTTATCCAAAATAGCACGAAGTTCACCCTGAGACTTATAAGATAGGGCTTCCCAGTTATCAATACCATTCTCCTTAAGTAAAGATTCCATTTTCGGTCCTATGCCTTCTATTATCTGAAGATTAGTTGCTCTGAGTATAGAATAATTACCAAGGTTGGATTTTGTCGCAGTCAGTTCAGGACTAGGCTTATTATTAGCTATGGCAGGTGTCTTTATGGGTTTTACAATAGATGGTGGGGTGATATTTGACTCAGCACTTCTCAGTGA
>CAYNJK010000176.1:0-7006 GCA_964397575.1 uncultured Saprospiraceae bacterium | reverse complement strand
GAAGAAAGTTCTCATAGAAAAGTTTACAAATTTCTCCTGTGGTACCTGTCCCAATGGCACCTTGCTGCTGCAAGAGTTAGAAGCAGAGAATCCAGATGTTATCTGGGTCTTGCATCATAAGCCTGTGGGCTGGACAGATAATGAGCTAGAGAATGACCAAAGTGTCACCTTATGGAATGATCTTAATGGACCGGGCAACCCCACAGCCATGTTTAATAGAGTGCCTAAGGGCAATGGCTTGGTCTCTACCATGTCTTCCTGGAGAACAGAACTGGAAAAACAATTGACCACACCTTACTATGCGCAGATAGCCATAACAGAAGTCCTTTTTAATCAGGAAAATCGCTTATTAGAGTTCGATGTAGCAATCTCATTTGATGATATTCCAGCATCCAAAGATTTTGCAATATCAGCTTTTGTTATTGAGGACCAAGTAGAGTCGATGGAACAGCACAGCTACTTTAACAATGTTCCTGGTCATCCCTTAGAAGGCAAAGGAGATATTATCTGGAATTACAAACATAGTAATGCAGTGAGAGCTATATTGGATGAACCATGGGGTTCTAACACAGTAATTCCTACAGAGCCTGTGGTTGGAGAGACCTACCTTAGTTCATACTCTTATCAGATTCCTGCATCTTATGATGTCAACAATATGAAACTCGTTGCTCTTATTTCCAACAAAGATGACCTCAGTATACTGAATCGTGAAGTCTATAATTCTACGCAAGTAGTGCTGTCGGAGATAGGTATTACTAGTGCAGAAGAACTAGCCAATACGGTAGATATAGTGATCAGCCCGAATCCTGCTAGTCAATTTGTAAATTTTAGTTTGTCTGAATTGCCTCAAAGTATAAGTATATATAATTCTGAAGGTAGAGCCATAGTGACTAGTGTACCAGCTGATCTTCATCACAGCATAGAGCTGTCTTCTCTAGCTCCAGGAACCTACCTCGTCAAGCTACAATTCTCTGATAAACTTCAGGTCAGGAAATTAAGTATCGTTAGATAGGAGGGATTACCGTAGCTTTCCTTTAGTCAGTTCTATCCATCTTCTCATGAAGATATCATCCAGCTCGAAGTAGTCAGCTGTGGCATCACTACTATGGTATAAGAGACCTTTACTCTGACAAAATTTTATCACCTTTCTGATTGTGGAAGCATTGGAGAACTTGTATCTCGTCATGAATTCTTTTCCATAAGGTTCGTATACTTTGCCTTGTAGAGCAAAAGCTTCTATGACCTTCCACTGTGCTTTGGTCATGATTCTCCTTAGGGTATAGTAGAGGTCTTCTTTTTCTTGGAGGATTTGCTTTTTGACTTGCCATACGTCTTTCTCTGTAATGCTGGTTTTTCTGAGACTGTATAAGCGGTTAGCAATCATCTGCACATTGAAGGTTCTGTAGTTGCACCATTCCAGAATATTATACACTTCTTCTGCTGGTATTTTTCTCTTCTTCTTTTTGAAGTGGCTTTGGATAAAGTCTACATAAGCATCTGCTTCTATCGGCCCTAGTTTCATAAACTGTCCGAAGTCATAGAAGGGTCTATCTATATTGTCAAACATGCCAGTGAGCATGTGCTGGTCGCTGCCAGAAAATATAACTGATACCTGCGGTAATGATTGTAAGAGAGTCCTTAGAAATTCTTCTACATTTTCTTCTGGGTAGTTCTGTATTTGTTGGAATTCGTCGAAGGCTAGTACCACTTTCTTAGAGGAATTAGCTAAGAGTTGGATGAGTTCCGAAAAGGTTTTGACTCGTGCCTTCTGACTATTGATATCGAAGCTGATACTAGGTGCACCAGAGTACTCATCATAACTTAGAGTCGGTCTTAGGTTTTTGATACCCGTCCATAGTTTCTTGCCGATATTGTCTTCTTCTCTATAAGCAGAAAGTACGGCTTGTGCTGTTAGGGTCAGCATGTCATCAAAGTTCTCAGAGGGTAGGAGATCTGTCCAGATCTTTATAGTATTCTTGTTTAGCTGGTGAAAGATATGTTGTATCAGTGCTGTCTTGCCCATCTTACGCTTACCGTAGATGATCAGATCACGCCTGTTTTTTATAGCACTAAGAATCTCTTTGCTTTCTTTTTCTCGATTACAAAAGTATTCTGGTGAGATATATCCCTTTGTGAGAAAGGGGTTCTGTGTCTCCGTCATCTGTTCTTCTGGCTGTTAAGAATAATGCTTGCATCAAAGGTATTGTACCAAAGGTATTATACCAAAAGTATTATACTAAAAGTATTATACTGAAAGTATAATGCAAGATGAATGCCATAAGTTCCCAATAACCTTATTTCCCGTCTCCGAAGGAGATGCCCATCTGCTTAGCTGTATTGATAAGATAGTGGCTCTTCTTTACATAGTTGTATTCTTTGATGGCTTTTGAGAGGGTAGTGTCGCCGACTTTGTTATTCACATAATTGACCATTCTACCAAATCTGCCTTTATCTGCCATCTCGAAAGCCTTGACTCCAAAGGCAGATGCAAGTATTCTGTCAAAAGCAACTGGGGTGCCGCCTCTTTGGATATGCCCTAGAGTAGTAACTCTTACTTGATGCAAAAGACCTGCACTTTCTAAGGCACACCTTAATTCTAGACCTACACCACCCAATTTGATGTTATGGTCGCCAGCGGCATTTTTCCCTATCTTCTTGCCGCCCATCTTGGCACCCTCCGCAATAACGATATTGACAAATCCTCTTCCTGCCCGATAGCGTTTGTTGATCTCTTTTATAACTACATCGAGCTTGAAAGGTATTTCCGGTATCAGACAGAGCTCAGCACCACCAGCAATGGCAGTATGTAGAGCTATCCATCCTGCATCTCTTCCCATTACCTCCATTATCATCACCCTGTTATGACTGGAAGCCGTCGTAACTAACTTGTCAAAAGCATCCGTTGCTATCTGCACAGCAGTGGTAAAGCCAAAGGTGACATCCGTGGATGAGAGATCGTTATCTATGGTTTTAGGCACACCGATAACAGGTAATCCTTTTTTATATAAGGCCAGAGAAATGGCTTGAGAACCGTCTCCACCAATATTTACAACAGCATCAAAACCGAGTTTCTTTATCTTTTTTACAAGATCACCGCTGATATCTTTATAGAGAATTTCACCTTTTTTGTTTGTGTAGGGAAAGGATAGTGGGTTTCCTTTGTTTGTAGTCTTTATAATAGTGCCACCTTTGACATGTATGCCGCTAACCTTAGCAGGGGTGAGCTTGACTATTTCTGTCTTTTCCTTGATGACCCCATTGAAAGCTTCTATACTTCCATGTACTTCCCAACCTCCATGTTTGTTGGCAGATTTGACAATTCCTCTGATGACAGCATTTAAGCCTGGACAATCTCCTCCTCCCGTGAGAACTAGTAATTTTTTCTTCTTCATTAAGCTATATATAGAGTAATTATAAGATTTTAATACTTGATTAAGAACCCTTACGGTTATTTTTGCATCTAAATAGAAAAAACGCCGCTCTATGAACAAGTACAATCATCTTTTAGCATTTACAGTGTTGTTCTTCCTAGTAATAGGCTGTACACCAAAGGTCGCAGAACCTATAACAACAACACCTGAAGTTGTAAAGCCTGTAGAGGTAGTAGAGGACACTAACCCTTGTACTACCTTGGATGAATTATCCAGTAGTGTACGTGACGAAGTAGAGACTGCCTATGTCTTGTATAAAGATCAGGTAAAGGCAAAAAAATTCGATGCAGCTTTTCCACTATGGAAGAAAGCTTACTACGGTGCTCCGGCAGCCAATGGATCTATTAAGTACCAGTTTGAAGACGGCATAAAGATCTACAGACATTTCTATGAGAATACGGATGATGCAGCAATGAAGCAAACTTATCTGGATTCTATCACTGCCATCTATGACAAGCGGATAGAATGTTATGGCGATGAAGCCTATGTAGCTGGAAGGAAAGCCTTTGATATGTACTATTACTATAAGGACCAAGCAGATGAAGAAGAAATCTACTCCTTGTTTAAAGAGGCTATAGATGGGAAAAAGGAAAAGGTAGACTATTTCGTTATCAATCCATTTACCAAATTGCTTTCAGACAAAATTATAAAGGAAGAAGTAAGTCTGGAGGAGGGCAGAAAATATACAGGTCTGATAATGGCTGCGATAGAGTATGGAACAGCATCCGGAAAAAATAAAGAAGCGTGGGATATTATAAACGCTTATGCACCTGCAAGACTGGATAATCTGGAAGGCATAGATGGACTCTACGATTGTGCCTATTATGAAAAGAAGTATATGGCGCTGTTTAGAGCTGCCAGCGAAGATTGTGAAGTGATAAACAGGACCTATGGTAGATTACTCTATGGTGGTTGTGAAAGGGCCTCTGCTGCTGTGACGGAAGTTGCGCAGGCAAAGCAGACCAGTTGTTATACACCACCGCCGCCAGACGGCCCGCTAAAGAAAGCTTATAATGCTTACACAGAAGGACGTTACAAAGAATCAGTGGAACTCTTCGATGAGTTTATAGGCAACACAAGTGACCCTCAGAAAAAGTTTAAGTACAACATGCTGATCGCTAAGATCTACTACGGTGACATCAAGAATTTTCCAAAATCGCGGCAATATGCCCGTAAAGCAGCTGCACTAAATAGCAGCTCTGGAGAACCCTACTTGCTGATAGGAAAGCTCTACGCATCTAGTGGTCCTCTATGTGGTCCAGGCACTGGTTTTGATAGTCAGATCGTCACTTGGCCAGCTATAGACATGTTTAAGAAAGCGAAGAGTGACCCTGCTACTGCTGCAGAGGCTCAGCAGTTTATAAGCACCTATACACAGTACATGCCTAAGAAAGAAGACATTTTCCTAAGGCAGATCAAAGCTGGGTCTACTTATAAAGTTGGCTGCTGGATTCAAGAAAATACGACGGTAAGAACGGCAGATTAGAGCAGCGTACTACTGTCCAGCGATCCATTCCGACCGCAGTATAGAATAATAGAATGTATCTCTTCTATGCCCATCAGCTAAGAGGGTATGGCTTCTGAGTGCACCTTCGTAAGTAGCGCCAAGTTTTTCTATGGCTTTGATAGATTGGATGTTCCTGACATCCCCCTTTAGTTCTACACGTTCCATATTCAGCTTGTCAAAGGCATAGCTGAGCATAAGTTGTTTCATATGGCGATTAAGACCAGTACCCTGAAAGGAGGGAGTAATAAACGTAGAGCCAATTTCCAGTCTGGAATGTGCAAATGAAATATTCAGATAAGAGCTGCTTCCTGCATAGGACAAGCGGTTTTTGTCATAGATCATAAATGGAAAAGACAAACCCGCGGCCTTCTGCGACAATCTATTTTCTATAAATGCGGCTATTGCTTCGGGGCTATCTAACAAATAGGGAGAATACTGTGTCAGCTTAGGGTAGGGCAGACAGATACTGACCAGCTGGTCATGGTCCTTTTTTGTCAAAGGAGAAAGTCTGACTCTTTCATTTTCCAAAGTGAGATCTACAGGTAGCTCCATTAGTAACTTAGGTCAAGGTGGTTCAGAGTTTCTAAATCTAATTGACCATAAGCAAGGTTGTTTTCCTTCTGATAACGAATGACTACATTCATTAATGATTCATTATTGATAGAATTCTCTGAGTTTTCTGTTTCGTAGCCAATAGCTATAAAGGCTTGCTGGAGCTCAGATATAATAGTCGAGAAATTAGGGTGATTTTCACATAAAACTTCTTTCCAAACGACATACTCTTCGCTTACAAGTTTTTGCTCTTCTACTTGGATTACTTCTTTAGGTTGAAATCTCCATTCTTTAATTTTGGCGGTATCTGTCACTAAATAGCTTTCTTTAAATACAGCTGGAGTTTCTTGGAGGCACCATACAATACAATCATCTGGATCGGCTGATAAGCAGTTTTTATCTGCTTTCGTTTTCACCCATTTGGTTTGAGAAGGAGAGACTTCCTTACGGATAAATTCGATGCCATCTTGATGATACTTTGAACCTGTATAGTGATATGCTGAGTCGAGACATTCTGTTTTTACAATCGTGTTGAATTGGGCAGGAACAATAGATTTTCCAAAGCATTTTCCTGGTTTTTTAGGCTTTGAACGATAACTTATGAAATTGTTCTCTGGATCATAATTACTAAAATCATTAAGCTTACAACTGTATATGATACAAGTTGCTATTAGGCAGCCCAAGATTAGGGATAGTCTCATTTCAAAGTGTTTTGGACGTTGATTGCTCTAGTTTTTGTCCCAAGTGGTCTAGGGTTTCAGATTCTATTTGACCTACAGCAAACTGAATTGCTAATTGACTACTAATCTACCATTTATCTCAGATTATAGTCTCTAGATAACATCACAATTGATTCTAGCTAAAATCATAAGCAAAATATATTGTACTTAAATGCGAACTCACCTATCTTTATCGGGTGAGCCTTATTAGAATATTTATAGTAGTAACCCTGATTTTTAGTGTAATCAAATCGACTGATGCACAAAGAGTTATAAAGCCCAGACTTATAGAAGTAGACTGGAAAGGGATCATCTACAAGAAAGAAAAATCTATAGATCTAAGAATTCACGAACAAGGTGCTGCAATTGCCTATAATACGGGGACTATAAAGTCTTACCACCGCACAAATTACTATCATATAGAGCTGGGTTTTACCAGAGATGAACGAGAAAGAACTCAGACTAAAATAAATAGCTTAGGGCGATCTGGTTCCTATGCCTTCGGAAAGATAAATTCCCTGATAAACCTCAGAGGCGGTGTCGGTGTCAAGCGGTACTTATCTGAAAAAGAAAAGAAAAATGGTCTGGCAGTCGGTTATACCTACGAAATAGGACCTTCTATTGCACTGCTAAAACCCTATTACTTAGATCTCTTTTCCGTGGAAGATGTAGGTGGGCAGCAAGTTGCTGTAATACGAACGGAAAGGTACAGTCCAGAAAATGCAGAAGATTTTCTCAATGATGATCTGATCAGTAATAAGGCCCCATTTTTCAGAGGAATAGATGAAATAGATGTC
>CAYNJK010000175.1:0-7075 GCA_964397575.1 uncultured Saprospiraceae bacterium | reverse complement strand
ACCCCAAGGAATCAAAAAGAATACTATTCCCAGTGAAGGCTCTTCTAAGAAGTTGGCTCTGGAGCCGTGCGGAATACTTACTTGCAGAATAGGATCTGTTTTACTCCAGAACCAATAAGGGAAAATCATCACCACAGTGATTGTAATTATTGTTACTCCTATAAGGATGGCTTTGGGGAGTAACCGCACCACTTTGGTGACAAAATCTACTACTCTGACATTTTCTATTCCTTTTTTCTCCTCTATGCATAAGTCTAATACTGCAACTCCTAAAACAGGTGCGATAAAAAAGACCATCCCAAAAATAGTAGTTACATGATGAGCGCAGGTAAGACAAGCAACTATAGAGACACCTGTAAGGAAATAGGACCATTTAGAATGTCTTATCCATTTATATAACTCCGGACAAGCGTTAAGTAATAGAGCCACCCCAGTAATACTTGGCAACTGCCCAAAGATATGTACAGCCTCCAGATATGAGGAGGATAAGACGGCTAGCAGACAGGCATATCCAGCAGAAAGATCTGAAACCCATATACGTGAAAAATGGTAGATACCCCTTATAAACAGTGCAATTGCAAACAGGGTCATAAGAATAAAGGCAGATTTGAGACCTATAACATAGGAAAAAAGAGCAATTAGCTGATGTACAAGTGGGGGATAACCCACCATGCTGAAGCCAGTGTACCACTTATAATTCCATGATTCGAACCAGCCGTCCGCATAATGACTACCGAAAAACATATGCACGTATGCATCATATGTATTCCCAAGAGTGAAGGCTAGTAAAGTGCCATGAAATAACAAGGCCAATAACAAAGCTAATAGATAGTATTGTCGAGCTCTACTCAATGACTATTTCCCTTTTTTCTTGCCTGAAAGTAACATCTATTTGACGATTTTACTATTCCCAAAAATCTGTTATTCTCTACCAAAACACGAGTCTAAGCGTTATTGCCTAGAATTTCAGCGATTTGAACTCCAAAACCACTGCAAATTGAGATCATATTTAAGAATTAAGGGGTTTTAAAGTCAAGACAATGAAAAATGGAATAGTTATACCATGTTATAACGAAGCAAATCGATTACAATTCGACCAGTTCAGGTCGTTTCTAGAGGAAAACAAGAGCTATTCGCTATGTTTTGTAAATGACGGTAGTAAAGATGAAACACTGTCACAACTAGAAGATTTCTCTAAGAATACTGCTAGAGTCATGGTAGTCAATCTAACCGAAAATATGGGCAAAGCAGAGGCAGTCCGCCAAGGGGTGCAACAGTTGCTCATGAAGAATGAATTCTCTACTGTTGGATACCTTGATGCAGATCTTGCAACAGGTTTTGATGATTATATGCGTCTTACGGATTTACTTAGAGTAACTAGGAAGTCTATGGTCTTCGGTTCTAGAAAAATGGAAGAAAGTGGAAACATCGATAGGTCTTTCCTTAGAGATAGTGCTAGTAAACTGATAGGTAAGTTTATACACCTTATCATTGGTATGCCGATTAAGGATACGCAATGTGGCGCTAAGGTCTTTACCAATGTTACTGCGAGCTACCTTTTCTCTAAGAGTTTTATGTCCAGATGGTTATTTGATGTAGAACTGTTTATCAGAATGAAGGCTCTGTATCAAGAAGATACACTAGAAAAGCTTACTGAAGTTCCACTTAACAGTTGGGAAGAAGTAGAGGGCTCTAAGATTACTCTAAGAGAATCTCTGAAGTTTCCAATACAGTTAGCGGAAATAGGTTATGCATACAGATTAAAACCACAATTGGTTAGAACTCAGAATCCATATAGCTTAGGTACCTTAGATGGTGCAGCCTAGGCCGTATCGGCTTTTTTTCTTCGAAGTGGAAGGGTTGAGCAACGCAGCAGTCCTTCCATTTTGGATGTTTCTGAATAAGGGATTTTCTCCACGATAAATCCTCTGTCTTCCAACTGACCATTTAACTTACCAAATTCTTTTTCACTCTCTCCTGAGATAATTACCTGAGGACTGATAGAAAAGATATTGCTGTTCATATTGAACATATCTTCGGCTTGTATCTTGATAGCCTTGTCTTCTCCACCGCAGAATTCCATCAGCTGTTCTGCCTGCTCTCTACTTTCAAAACCATCAACAAAAATTATACAACCGTCATTCTGACCTATAGGCTGGAAAGCACAGTCCAGATGCAAACAATTTTTAGTAGCTACTTTGTCCGACTTTATTAATGGAACCGGAATGATTTCCTTCTGTGGAAATTTATGCTGTAAGTAAGCAATGGCAGCAGAGTTGGTCCTATCACATCTTAGTCCTTCGCAACCTTTCGCAGCTTGTCCTACAAAAACTTTTTCATTCAGAAGTAACACATCTCCACCTTCTACTGTTACCGTAGCTGGAGGAAACCAAACTTCTTGAGCTATCTGACCCACGATGTCTCTTATAGCAAAAAATTCCTGACGTCTTTCTACAGTACCCATATTAGACTTAATAAAGATATCATCGATTACAAAACCGATATCTCGGGTAAATATCTGATTCGTGCTGGCAAGGGTGATAGGCTGATAGACCTTTACATTATGTTTTGCTAGAACTCTTAGGAATAGATCGTTTTCACGTCTTAGGTCTGATTCTATCGGATAGGTTCCTTGAATTAGATGCAATCGGGATTTGGGGTCAGTGATGAGGTCTTCTTCTGGAGCTATTTCTGAGTCCCATTTTGCTGGGTCTACATAGTTCATAAATGGGGTTCCCAAGTTTCTTGCTGTACCCAGTATGACAGCTTCCAACTGTGAGGTTTCGTCGCTGACAGATATATTTATAAGATCAGTTCTCATGGCAACAAATATACCTTTTTAGTGGTGGAGTTCTGGCTGGAGTGGCCTCTTACTGCTTGGCTCTAAGTATTTTTTTGATTAAGACAATTTGCCCTAAGTGATAATGCGTATGCTCTACGATACCTTGTAGATTTCTATAGTAGTTACCCCATTTTTCATCGCCAAAGGCCAGATCTATTTTGTCATCAGAAACTTGCTCAAGTAGGCTAGAAAAATTTTCTGCTTCTGCATATCTGACCTGTTGGAATGTTTGCCAGTCTTCATCAGAACTTATGGATTCATGTGCAAAACTCTCTGCATCCTTCCCGACCAGTGGACCGCCTTCCAGCACTTTTGTTGCGACTCTGACATAATAGTGGATGTGGTTAAGCAAGATGGCAATTGTATTGAGCTCATAGACCTTAGTTGTTGCCTCTTGCCAGGTGACATCTTGGAGCTGAGCTTGTATGTTGGATACCGTCCAGTTGCCACCGAAATATACTTCCTTAAAGTTTTTTGCTATACGTTGCCCAAGGTTCATGTGCTTGCTTGTTGCTTATTCCATTCTTCTTTGGTCAGTTCATACCAGTTGCAGGCTGTATTTCTATAGTCAAATTCTTCTATGAATTTCATGCCTATTTTCTGTAGAACCTTGTTGGAGCCTACATTGGCAATTTGGGCAGCAGCACAGATCTTGTCCCAGTTCATTATTGTAAATCCATATTCCAAAGAAGCAACTGCACTTTCAGTTGCATAACCTTTACGCCAGTATTTTTCTTTAAATCTGTAGCCGATGTCGTAGTAGCCTTGCTTGTCATTGATTTCATGGTCTTCATATTTAAGACCAGACCACCCCAGAAATTCATTGCTTTCTTTCTTTATTACGGCCCATCGGCCTATACCATTTCGCTCGTACTGACCGCGTATATCTGCTATGATTTTCTTAGATTTTTCTAAATTCTGTACTGGATTATTACCCAGGTATTTATGGACCTTAGCGTTGTTGTCTAGCTCGAACATGTCATGGACATCCGCGGCTACTATTTCACGCATATATAGCCTATCGGTCTCTATAAATGTTTTCATACCACAAGATAGTTATTTTGTTTTCGGATAAGAGTTGGGACCTAAGAGTATACTCTCAGGTCTGTACCCACTAGTTCGGTGTTATATACAGTCAGTCCACCACTTCCATTGCTGTTCAGACCTTCACCATCTAACTCAAACCTTGCATCATGGGCAGTACAGAACCACTCATTGTCTCTGAAGACGATTTCTCGGAGACCCTCATGGCTACAGATTACAGTCGCTGCAACATAGTTGCCATTCATGTCTCTAGCAACGACAACACCTTCATGGAGGATATAACCTCCATCCAGAGTTAAGTTGCTGATCGCAGGATCATTGAGACTAAGGGTAAAATCTACTGGGTCTGTAGGCCTATGTGTGCCGTCTTTAGAACAGCTGCCCAGGCAGGTAGAAGTGAGCACAAAAGCAGCACCCAGTCCTAGTTTTTCTATGAATTCTTTACGCTTCATAAGTGGATGGACTTACAGATTGAGCCAATACGTTAGTTTGGCAACTAAAGTTCTGTTTCTGCTTGTTACATTGCTTCGGAGCTCTGTATTATAATTGTCTGTGTATACAATAAAGAAGTCAGAGACAGGAGCAAAACGCCACTGAAAACGAGAATTGATATTGAGATTTTCTATCCTGTTATTGTACTGTACGAAGGTAGTCCAGAATAATTTCTTAGAAAAAGTAAGTTCTAGTCTGGGACCTACTAACCATAGATTAGCTACATCAAATCCAGTCCCTAAGTCTATGTGATTATAATTATAAGTCAATGACAATGAACCGAAAGGTTGGAAGCGATAAGAGAACTCACCATTTACACCACTTTGTATTCCTCCAAAGAATCTGCCTACGAGAGGATTTATCTCATAGTAGAACGTCCGTCTACGATCAGACCTGTAGGACAATCCAAAGCGCAGGTTGCTGTGCTCTGATCCCGCAGCAAGAAAGATATCATCATCTTGTATTCTAGTTGGGTCAAAATCATTGAGCAAAATGAATTCTGCATAATCAACACTGAAATTAAACCTGTGATTGTTTGAGAAACTTATATCCCAGTCAAAGTCTACATTGGTTTCTTCATGTCCAAAATCTTCCAGTATTGTACTGTCGTCCCTGCCCAGCTTATAGAATAATCTAGTGTCCACACTAAAAGTCATTTGCCCTATCTTATCTGTCTTAGGGAAGATTCTGTAATCTGCTTCTGGGCTAAAGAGGATATAATCACGGCGCGGCACAAAACCGACTTCTGCATCATAGCCTTCTCCTACAATAAGTGTAGCCAGTTCGAGACGATATTTTTCTTGATTGTATTCTATCTGTCCAAACGAGCTGAACTTCATCTCCTCATCATTAGGTGTGATAGCCTGCATGTGAGACAGCTTTCCTGTCCAGAAATTATCTTTGGAATTGAGCCTGTATTCTATACCAGCAACACGGTCATAATCATCTACTGTTCCTCCGAAGTCCTTGGTGTTTATTCCCTGCTTATTGACAAAGAGGAAACCGATGTTCGATCTGTCAAAAACCTGCTGCTCCGCTGCTGCCACTAGATAGTTAAAACTAGGAAGATCATTATTCCTCTGAGCAGCAGTCTGCATATTCAGTATACCTATTCTCAGATTCTCATTTATCTTGCCACTGAGTCTTGCGCCACCAAAAATTGTATTCTGAATGTTGTTCTCAGTTACAGTATCTATGGATACTCCTATACGTCTGGAGAAAAAAGGTCTTGCTCTTTGGATACCAAACTGACTAAATAGATCCGCGTTCTCTAGGAAGAACTGTCTTCGCTCAGGAAGAAATATTTCGAATCGATCTAGATTAGCAACTTGCTGATCGACCTCTACTTGTGAGAAATCAGGATTCAGAGTTAGGTCGAGATTGAGACTGGAGGAAACACTTATTTTGGCATCACCTCCCACATTGGAAGTAATTCTGGCTTCTGTCTCATTGGTGTCTTCAAAGTCTCTAGCAACTCCAGCAATGGCGTAAGGTATTATCGATGTATTCTGACTAGGCTTACTGAGTGGTTCCTCCCAATTGAGATCTGCCATAAAATTGAGATTCATGAGTATGTTCTCTCTAGGGATATTTATAAAACAAGTAATTTCATTAGTCTGAGCATCATTTCTATAACTATTAAATCGCCACTTGGTCGTACCTTCCTTGTATCTTATAGAACTAAAGGGAATTGCCAATTCGCAGATCCAGTAATTATCATACATCTTAGAATCTCCATCCCACTTGTTATCCCAGGATGCATCGAATGAATTAAAGGTTTTCCCACCATTAGAAATGAGCGCTTCTCTTCGGGCACCTACCGGATTCATTCCGAAAAGGAAAGCATTAGTAATATCATTATAGGTGTCAAATAGAAAACTGATGTTGTCATTACCACCGAATCCATAGTCTCTTTTGAGTGACTCCACTCTGAAGTCATCCTCTGGTGTATAGCATTTAGCTGCGATGTAGAAGTTATTTTCGTCGTAGCTCATATATATTTCCGTATCTCCTATCGCTTGGAGGGAATCTGTAGGAAAGTACTGGGTAAAGTTTTTGCTTACCTGAGCAATTTTCCAGGTTTCCTCATTCAACTCACCATCGAGGACGATTTCATCTATTTTTTTCTTGAGATTGATTTGTGGCGCAGCATCCTCTAGGACATAATTGCCTGTCTGTGCCCATGTCAAAGAGCCGAAAAGTAAAAGAATGAATGTATTAAAGAGCCAATATTTCATATGGCAACAAATTTAATATATCATGGCTAAAAAAGTTCTTATCTATTTGGCATTTGGGTAATCATGACTCATGAGGGATATATGTAGGTGATCAGCTGTTCCTATATGCCTAAGCGTTCTAAACCCCATAAGCCTAAAATAGTTTTGAACAAGAAAGTTTTTCCATACAGGTCTGTCTTTAGTACGCATATCCAAGGCATGACTGTATCCCGTGGATTGTTCGTAGTGTAAGGATTGTTTTACCGTTTTCAGTCCAAATTTCTTGTAGTCTTCTGGAGCACGGTCAGCATCAGTAATAAGTAGTTCTTTGTCTATGATAATCAGGGTGCTTACCGCCAGGCGCAGTACTGGGTGGACTTGTCGTATTTCTGAAGATAGTTTTGAGTATTTCAGATTGGAGCCGGACACATAGAAGATTCCATTGACTACATATATAAGGACGACGAGGACAGCTATAAGC
>CAYNJK010000174.1:0-7087 GCA_964397575.1 uncultured Saprospiraceae bacterium | reverse complement strand
ACTATAAATCGTAACATCCTTCTCCTTCGGAGGCAATCAGGTATTTCAGACCGATAGTGCCCCAGAAATTTGGTCTAGCGCTGTTTAGTTTTATTTCTCTCGAACGCCAGTTGAAGGACATTAAAAATTCTATCTTCTTCAGCAACTGGATTTTTGCACCGAAGCTGCTTTCAAAAATTATCTTTCTAGTATCCGCCAAAGTGATATAGTGATCAGGACCAAAGAGTCCATACAAAGCATTTAGATGCGCATTATAGAGTACTGCTCTTGCTGCAACACTACCTGTTAGAGCCAAGGAAATATTTCTATTATTGATTTTTAAGACACTAGGATTATGGGTATCGGTGGCACCCAGGTTATCTACCAGCTTTTCTACATTCATCACCTTCCCAAAATCGATTCCAAAGCCTACGTTGGTGTAATACCCAAGGTTCAACTCTGGTCGGACTTGTACCACTATTTTCCTTAAAGGCCTAAGGACTGAAAATTCTCCTGAAACAGAATACATGAAAATCGGAAATGGCCTAGGAATGACGTGCCCAGTAGGATAGGGTGCATCCTCATTTCTGTCCCACAATCTGGCTGGCAATCTCCTGGTGCCTATGGCATTATCCAAGCCTTCTATCCAGCCTATACTTGCTAGACCAAAAGTGAAAGAAGTATTGACAGCTATATCCATAAAGTAAGCTGAATGTACAAAGCGCTTACCACCTTCCAGCCTTCTAGTGCTTCTAAATCCCGTAAATGATGAGAATGGTCTGTCTTCCGCCAGGTCATAACCTAGCGCAGAATCAGCCAAAAAGATAGGACCTAAATCTGATACATAGGAAGGTGTAAAACCATTGATAGTCAATACAAAATTATGTGAACTTCGCTCTTGCTCAAATCCACTATTATACAGCAACTTATCTATAAGAAAGGCATCCACCTTTTCTCTTACCCACGGCAATCCCAGATATATATGATTGGCTGCTCTGCCGTAGAAACCCAGTCTGAGACTGACTGCATAGTTGTTGTCTTCATAGGGTTCTTTACGCAACACATCGGCCAGTCTATCTTGATCTATAGACAGTTCTATACCTGTAAGATCTTGTTCTTGTGCATATAGCTCGGTGGAAAGTGCAATCGAAATGAGGAGTAAGAAAACTGAAATGCGCATAAAAGCCTATCTTGTTGTTGTAATAAGTGCCCGAAGATATACTAAATTGGACTATGACGCAGATTGCAATTCCAAAACGATTTACATATTGATTTGGTATGTAAATGGTCTAATATTATCTTTCTTATCTGAAGACAAAAACTGAAAACCTCGTGCAGCACCAACTATGGATAGAAGAGAATTTGTAAAAGCAGGCGCGATGTCCATTCTGGCTGCTTCCTGTGCGCCGTCTGGATTTGGACAGCTGCATACCGACCCACAGCCCAAACTTAAAGATCTAGGACCACTAGCTATCAATATGTGGGACTTTGCATGGATGATGCGACATTATAAAGGAGGTGGAATGGAAGATTGGGATAAGGCACTTGATGAGTTGGTGGAAAGAGGGTATAATGCCCTAAGAGTAGATTGTTTCCCTCAGTTTATAGCAGCAGATTCCAAAGGTGAGCACCAAGACAGTTTCTATTGTCCCAGACGTAACTGGAGACCTGCACTTTGGGACAACCAGTTTTCTATCACCATAGAACCAAAAAAGTATCTGGTAGAATTTCTATCTAAATGTATAGAACGAAATATCTATTTGGGTTTATCTAGTTGGTTTCTAGATTTTGCAACAGGCAGGGTCAAGGAGTTTAGAACTGTAGATGATCTTGTAAGAGCTTGGGATGAGACACTGACTTTTATAGAGCAGCAAGGCTTGCTGAAGAACGTAATTTATGTAGACTTGCTTAATGAGTACCCGCTCTGGAATGGCTATAGTTATCGAGTGCTTAATAAGCAACTGGACAAACTTAAGCTCAAAGGTGGTATAGAAAATGTGAGCGGTGGCAGTTATGATTTTCTAAATGAAAAAGGCCGCCGGTTCAATGGGGACCAAGTGACACATTACTCTGGAGTGATGAATGAACTGATAACCAAGTTGTCTGCAAAATGGCCGAGCTTGGATTTCTTTGCATCACAAACAAATACTCTTAATGTACCATGGCAAGATCTGGATGTCAGTAATTTTTCTGTGTTGGATATACATGCTTGGTTTGTCTACAATGTCCCATTCAGTCGAGCGACCAATTACTTCGAAGATATACATCGGCTTAAGAATGATATGAACTTTGGTAAGTGTAACCAGAAGATAAAGCAGTACTGGAAGGAAAATAAGGTCTCTATGGTCCAGTGGATGGAAGAGCAAATTATATTGAGAAAAAACAAAGCTCTAGAACTTGGTGTCCCTTATGGAAATACGGAAGGCTGGGGTACAGTGATGTGGATGGATCATCCTGATTTGGACTGGGATTTTACAAGAGAAACGGGTCTAGTATGTGCCGAGTTAGGAGCTAAACATGGCTATTCCTTTAACTGTACCTCGAATTTTAATCATCCGCATTTTGGTCTGTGGGATGATATTGCTTGGCATAAAGAAGTTACCTCAATCATCAGGAATGGCTAAGATTCTATCCATATTGTTTTTGGTCTTAAGCTGTGGCCTCACAGCTCAGCAGCAGCTTAATATTCCGATATTGAAGAATGTAGATGTCAGTAATCAGATTTTGGAATTAGAGTTAAGCAGTCAGACTTCTGAAGAAGTACTACTCGGATGGCAGACTAAAGATGGTACACAAGAAACACATGCAGTTTTTGTATCACCAGGTATAACTGCGGTAGATTTATCACAGTTCAGCAGTTGGAATGGACATATCAATTTCTTGGTGACCAATAATAAAAAAGTAAAAGCAGCTCTGGCACCTCTTACTATGAGACATGAAATAAGTGGCTTCTTTCAGACGACACATCTTAGCCCTAGCAGTATAAATTTGGCAGCTGATTCCGATTTTAAAGGACTGAACATGACGACCATAATGCTTATCCTTTTTGTGTTGTTTTTTATAGGAGCAATGCTCATGAAAGTAGCATGGAAGAAAGCTTTGTTTATTGCTTTTGTTTCGGCATGGGCATTTCAGAGTTTGAAGATGATGAAACATGAAATTGATATTTTCGGCAAACTCAGAACAGATAATTATGAGATGACCCCATTTCTAGAATTGGCAGAATTTGTAAAAAAAGTAAAGCCAGTTATCAAAGATCAACGATGGACCAAAGCCGACTTATCCGGTGTACACAATAGCTACCTAAAATACCACTTGTGGGAAAGTCCTTTTGTTTCAAGGAAAAGAGCCAAGACCAATGATTACCTTATTACGACTACCCCAAGGAAAAGAAAGGTCTTAGTAAGACACGGGGAGTTTTGCCTAGTACAGATAAAGTAGTATGAAAGCTCTAATGATCATATTACTCCACAGTTTGCTCAACATTGCTTTTGGCTTAGCAGTACTTAGTATTTTGAAAAAAAGGGAAATAACTGTACTCAGAATAGTCCAAGCTTTTGTGATAGGGATTTTTGTAGAATCTACCATAGGTTTTCTTTTTCTTTACTTCGAGGTGCAGGAATACTGGAGTCTTGTGTTGCTAAGTGTGGTAGGAATCGCCTACTTGATTTACAGCTATTTTGTTAGAGGGCAATTGAGATTTACGGTCAATTTCAAAACTGAAATACGTTTGCATTTTCTGGAATGGGGACTAGTAGTGCTAATTATACAAAAAGTAGTTAGTTCGATATATAGTTTGCTTGCGATGCCGCTCTACTTCGATGATGCTATGACACATTGGAATGGTAGAGCTCGGGCCATCTTTGGCAATGCCAACTGGTCTGTCTTTTCAAATGATTTTCATTTTTTAGGACAGCGATTAGGTTATAAGGAATATCCATTTCTGTCTCCTATCTGGAGAGCCAATACGGCACATCTTAATGGGAGTTGGAATGATATTATTTCTAGAGGAGATGGACTCATTTTTTTTGTCATACTACTTCTTGCTGTCTATCAAGCGGTTAAACTCCTAAAAGCACCACGCTGGGTAGGGCTATCTGCTGTTTTTGTGATTGCCAGTATGCCGTTACAATTTGTGCATTCCGTATCTGGATATAGTGAGATTACTATACAGGCCTTGTCGGTTGTGGCTTTGATATGTTTATTACGCAAGGAATGGATTGTTTTTGGGCTGACGCTTGGAGCTATGATTTTCACTAAAAATGAAGGCTTGCTGTTGTATTTTCCGCTCTTTTTGTTGCTGTCTTGTGTGACAATTTTTTTGGAGCCTAGAACGCTGTCCGCGAAACTAAAATCGGTTGCGCTCGTACTGCTCAGTAGTCTTGCCTTAGTAGTGCCATGGTTGTCATTTAAACTGTCTGCAGGTGTTCCGTTTAGTACACCAATAAAGGAAGAAAATTACTACCATACTGACGCCTTCGGTTGGATGATAAAGACGATGTTTTCTAGTGCTTCCAGTAGTATCTTTTGGATCTTCTTTTTTGTGATGTTACTTATTGGTTTGCCTAAGATTATAAAGTCTTGGCAATTGGCACTGATAGCAAGTTTAGTGCTCTTACTACTTGCAGCATTATTTTATATCTTCTGCTTTACCGGAGCCAATGTGTTTCTTATGAATCAGATGACTATTCACAGAAGTTTGTTACAGGTAGCGCCATTGGCCATTATACTTGTCGCTGGCTTAATGACAATGAATCCTACTCAAGATAAATCAGAAACTAACGTCGAGATCTAACCCCCTATTCCAGGGCCACTTTGACCACCGCCTCCTCCTTGGCCGTCACCTTCTCCAGCTTTTTGATCAGTGTTTTTGATTTTAGATTTTCTGGCCTTGAAGTCTACCTTGCCGAACTTGTAACTGAAGTTAATGCCGAAAGATCTGAATGGAATAGAGAACTGTGTCACTTGTCTAAATCCATCTCCAGTTATGTCTGAGTCAAAACTTTTGTTTCTAGCAAAGGGTTCTATGATTCTGATACCGACGCTGGAATTCTTAAATTCTTTCTTAAGTCCTACTCCCATAATTGAGAAGCTAGCGTTTTCACCCTGTAGGGTAAATCTAGGAGCTTGGAAGAAGCCAAAGAAATCTGCTTTAAGCGTACCAGAGAAAGAATATTCTCCATTTGCAAAGAGACGATAGGAAAGAGCACTGTTGTCAAATTCTACACCATTGATCGTACCACTAGCGTCATAGGTATAGATATCTCCTCCACCTCTCAGCGTAAACTTACTGATGGTCTTAGAGGTAAATAGATTGATGCCGACAGAATTATTTACACCTACATTGGCAAAGCTCGTACGTACGATGTTGTCGGTTTCGGTTGTAGCTGTTTGCTCTATGATGTCTGTATTATGCTTGTAATACAAACTGGCAAAAATGGTGAAACCTGCCAGATTGGTATTGTACGACAACTCATACTGGTCAGTCAGTTCTGGATCCAGTCGTGGGTTACCTACCACAAGATTAGCAAAGTCTGTATTGTTTCTAAAGGGATTTATAAAGAACAAACTAGGTCTCTGTATTCGCTTACTGTAAGCGATCTTTAAAGTTCTAAAATTCTTCATAGATCTAGAGATAGCAATATTTGGTAGCCAGTTCTCATAGGAAAAAGGAAAGGCTGCTAGTATTGCCGCAGTTTCATCGTCTATCTCTCCACTTAGGAAATTTCCATTGCCATCTATCTCTGTTCTCTCGTACCGCAGACCAGTTACAATATTGAATTTCTTAATAAAGAAATTGTAACTCGCATAAGCTGCATAGACATTCTGATCATAATCAAAACTAAATGATCTTTGCTGATCTATGCTGTAATTAGGGACTGTAGTAGTACCTGTATTAGGCCTGAACTCTGAGTCACTCTTTATATCTCTGACTACTGATTTGACACCGACTTCCAGTTTGTTGGATTTGCCTATAGGCTGCACATAATCTATCTGACCTGTGAGTTCTAGATTGTCTCCCTCGTTTTGGATTTCTTCGTCTCGGATGAAGAAACCGATGTCATTTACGAAGTTGTCTTGGTTTTGTACGTTTGTGGATACCTGAAAAGCAAATACCAATTCCTGCTTATCGTTGTCTTCAAATTTTCTGGTGTAGTCAGTATTCCAGTCGTATCCAGAAAACAAATTGTTCCCAGTATTTACTCTGTCAAATGAGCTATTGCCTAGGTCCGTAAAAAATACACCTTCTGAAGTTCCGTCCGTATCAAAACCATATCCTCTGAGACTGAAAGAAGAGTTAATAGCATTGTAAGCATTGAAATCATAAAAAGCACTGGCGGATCCATTGAAACCCAAACGAGAAGTATTGGTTACACCAAAATTGCTGTAACTAAGGTTTGCTTGATTCTGACATTCGATATCATCGTCAAAACTGAAATTCTCAGGGCCTCTCATTACACAGAGGTCAGCATCGTTGGGACTGGAGTAGTAAAAACCGCCACTAGAAGAAAATCCAAATCGCCCTTTGCCTGCATTTAGTGATAAGTTGCCATTACTTTGTCTATTACCTAGTGAACCACTGACAGATCCTGAGAAACCTTCTATGTTTTCTTTTTTTGTGATGATATTAATAATACCCGCACTGCCTTCTCCATCATACTTGGCACCAGGTGAGGTGATGACTTCTACTTTTTTTATCTGGTCTGCTGGAAACATCTTCAGTGCATCTGCAACATTGGAAGAGAACATGCCTGATGGTTTACCATTGATAAGTATTCTGACATTTTGAGAGCCACGTAATGAGACATTACCTTCTAAATCCACAGACAGGGTAGGGACTTTTCTGAGTACATCAGTAGCATCACCACCTGTGATGCTAGAATCATCTTCCGCATTGAAAACAAGCTTATCTACCTTGTTTTCAAACAAGGCTCTCTCAGCTGTTATTTCTACTTCTTCCAGTTGTGTATTAGATGGCGACAGTAAAATGATGCCTTCATTATGGTCCGGCGACTTACCTGTCAGCTCTATATTTCTGAGTACTTTCTCATTATAGCCTATAAATGAAATATACACATCGTACTTACCCATTTTCAGCTCAGCTAGC
>CAYNJK010000173.1:0-7170 GCA_964397575.1 uncultured Saprospiraceae bacterium | reverse complement strand
GCAGCAAAAGCTGCCCCTAAAAAACAAGCAGGTCCAGACAAACTCACAAAGATAGAAGGCATCGGACCTAAGATTGCAGAGCACTTAGGTGCAGCAAGCATTATAACCTTTACTGACCTTGCAGCTACTCCAGTAAGTAAGCTCAAGGAGATCCTAGAAGCTGCAGGTCCTAGATATAAAATGCATGTGCCTGACACTTGGCCACAGCAAGCCCAATTAGCTACGGATGGAAAATGGGATGAACTTAAGGTTCTCCAAGACAAGCTAGATGGTGGAAGAGTAGTGGATAGCGGCGAAGAAGAATAATAAAAAAGATAAATTTTGCAATAGAAGGGCTACTCTACTAGAGTGGTCCTTTTTTTGTTATGCTCAAATCAGATAAGTGTTTTGCCTAAGTTGCAGTTGGTCAAAACAAGCTTCAGATTATCTCTATCTGACCTTGCTCTATCCAACCAGACTCTTTATTCATTAGGAGAACTTTATACCAGTTGTCTATTTGGTCTACGATTTTTACCTTGACTCCTTCTGAAAGATTTTCTTTCTTCTCAGATCTTTCATCTGCCGCTGACATCAGTTGGGTTTCTTGAGTTACAATGGCTGTATCCTTGCTTGAGCTTTGGCTTAATGCTGTTCTTCCAGCAAAAAAGCTTAATAAGATAAGACCTAAGGTTATCATAGCAATTGCAAATCCCCTGAGTTTGGCTCCTTCCCTTCTGGACAAGCGCCAATTGTAGATACCATACAACAGCCCAATAGTAGACAACAACTGAATAATGACCCAGATCATAGATGGGAATAATCCTGCAAAGGATTTCCAGTAACGTATTAAAAAGAATTCTGGAATTTCTATCACTGGAGAATCTATCTCTTCTCTAGCTAGATTAAGATTCTTCTTGATATTATCATCGGAAGGCTCGGCTTTGTAGGCCTTCTCAAAGTAGAGAATGGCTTTACCGAGTTGCTGATTTTTGAAATAGGCATTACCAAGATTATAATATAGCTGTGGGGAAACCAAATTTTGCGACACCAGACTACTATAATGATCTATCGCAGTATTATAGTCTCCATCCTTATATGCTTCATTTCCAGAATCAAACAGTTCTTCCTGTGCAGTGACACTGCTGAAGAATAACAATAAAATCAGAGTAATTAATTGTCTCATATATGAGTTACAAAATTAGTCATCTAGTAGGAATCTAAAATGCGTTCTAGGACTTTTTTCCAGACTTGGCTCCGTTTTCGGTTTCTTTATTGGATTCGGGTTTATCTGTATCATTAGATTCTCCATTAATGACATCCATTACCTCAGTTTCGAAAACGTCCATGTCTGGTGCATTCAGATCTGATTCTTTCCTTGGCCCTGCAAGTTGCTTTTCTCTCAAGCCTACTGATGTCAGCGGTCTGCGCTTAGTCTCCCACAGGAAGCCTCCTAGCTTGAGCTCAGCGTCCGTAGCCTTAGACATGGGAGTCATTTTGGATTCGGGCTGTGAATAGAATTTGATACTATCCAGATCGTTGTCCTCAAAGTAGAAAGTCATGTGACTGCATAGGGTTTTATTAGGTCCTACATAGGCATCGTCATCGTCTTTGATCATATAAATGGATTCTGCATTCCCTTTGATGTGCATCAGCCTCAGTTCATTGCTATCTAGAAAGGTATGGATATATCTGCCTTTTATCTGGTCGTAATAATCTCCTATATTCTTAGAAGTAATGAAGGCATTCTTCTTGGCTATTATTTCAGATACCTCATCATTCTTTAGAGCAATGACTATGGTATCTCCTACAAACTGTGTGGTATCTGACCAGCAGATAGGATTACCGAATAAAGTAAAAGTAGAATCTACATCTGAATAATACAGAGAGTCACAAATAGCCTGTAAGTCGGATTTAAAAATAACCACCTGGCCCATTGCTTGCAAATATGATAAAGTATCTGAGGGTTTGGCACTTATAAGTGTATCTGAGGAAACATACATAGAATCGCCATCTACCTCCTGAATCAGTAAGGGTCTTAAGTCTTCTTTCACCGCCTTTACAAATTCTGAACTGTCTCTATAATAGAGAGATTCCGAGTATAAAATGCGATTTTCTGTGGTATCTACCCATTCTACAGTCCCCCTTGCATATCCTAAGTCTTCTACTTTACTATACTCAATGGTATCTGCAATCAGCAAGCCTTTTTCATTCTGAACTGTGCTCCTGCCTGTAGTAAGAAGATCCTCCGTTTTCTCATTGTACTGTATAGAAGGGCCCTGGATTAGGTTATCATCATTCTCATACCTGCCATTACCATTTATAAAGATATCACCAGAGCCATTATTGAAAATAATCTCATCACCTTCCGCTTGGCTCTCTGAATCTTCGACTCTAGCTGCTCCTGTAAGGGTAACGATACTATCACTCTCAGAAACCAAAATATTGTCTGCTATCGCAACTTGGTCATCTTCTCTTACTACTGCGTTCTGAGTGAAAAAAGCACGTTTCTGCACCAAATCGTAATAACCATCTTCACAATAGATTTGCTTGTTGCCTTGCGTAATGTAAGTCTCAGAAATAAAATAAGCCCTGTCTATATCTGTATCATAATCAAGGGAATCACAGGTCAGTCTGAAATCTTCATCCACAATGACAACTTGATCATAAAAGAAAGCCCTTTTAGACGCAACGTCATAGGTTCCTCTGAGACTAGACAAGGTCATGGTTTGTCTTTTGAGAATAGCTGTATCCAAGAAAGTCCCCTTCTTACTCTCTAGATCATATATCAGATAATCGGTAAATAATTGCTTGTCATCATTATCCATGACCACCTTATCATAAAGCTTAGCTAATTTCCTATCAGCGTCATACTGCAGCGAATCAGCAAATACATTGATTGTATCTTCTTGGATGATGATAATATTACCCTTTGCCGACATGACTTTATCTTTTATAACAGCATTGTCAGCATACATAAAGATGCTGTCATGGAACATTTTGACATTACCTCGGAGATACTGGATATAGGTATCATCTATGACCTCTTGTATAGCATTATCAGAGTTCTTTACCTTGACCCTATTTGCTTCATTGTCTTGTTGTTGATTAGAAGGAGGAGCTAAGGTATCTACTGGAACCAGCCTTTCTCTGAGAGGTTGTTGCTGTGCATACGCTTGCTGTAGTGACATTACCATTAAGAAAGCCAAGACAACTCCTATGTATTTATAACACATCAGGCAAAGATAGTCTAACCTTCTTTGTAATAGGTCCTTACTCTTCTTGTTCCATTGGGCATCTGAGTCCCAAAGTGGTGCACCCAATATTCGCCATACTTAGAGAGCCCCATTTCTTTCATGTCGGGATTCATGAGCATTTTGCAATGAGAAGGACTATCTATCCAATCTTGGAAGGCTTCTTCGAAAGTATCTTGCCCAACAGCTAGATTCTCTCCGACATACTGCCATTTATACCCTATTTTATCCAATCGCTGTCCTATGTCTTTTCCATCTATAGATTTATGGGCAAAATAGTCGTAACGGTCCATCTCTTCTGCATGCAAATAGGCACTATAAGCCAGCGTTTCGTTCCAAGTTAATGCATGGGTCGCTTTCATCCGCTTTCTGCCACACCGGCATCCTTCGGTTCTTAATTGATTGACTTTGTACAATACATATTTCTGGAATCTCTGCTGCCTGTCTTCTGCTTCCGTCTGCCCATAGCTTGGGTTCCAGCTTCCAAGTATGAGAAAAACCAATATGTAAGCAACTCTAATCATCTTACAGTTAATAACGCATTTGAGTCACAAAGTATGCATAGACTAGGCACATTAAGATTATTATAAGAAACACCAAGTAAGGAGGCTTTGCATTAGATATCTTTTGTTCTCTTTCAAATACACTTTTTTCGAACGCTATATCCTTATGATCAGCTTCAGTAAAGTCCATGTCGTCTGGCTGTTTGTTAGCATCTTGATCCATTTGTTTGAGGATATCTTGTGCCAGCTCGTAGTCAGAAACTTCTACCTCCAATGAGAGTCCCATATTAACCATAGGATAAATGGAAGCAGACATTTCGTTCTTTATTCTGAAGTCAATGTTCTCCGACCGTAACCTTGCCACAACTAATTCCTCAAAAGAAGTGTTATTAAATGTTCTTAGTAGTATGTAATTACGCGTATCTGACATTTTATCTTTAATTAAGACCCAAATATGAGTGAATTAGTGAAGATAATTAGACTGTCAACTATCTTTGAAAAAATTTAGACGAGAACTCTAAATTATAAGCCTTAAAACAGAAAAATTGCTCTAGCTAGGTCTAGAGCTTTATAATTTTAAAGAGAATATGAGACTACTTTTCTTTGTCGTTCTACTGCTGCTGCTAGGAAGTACGAGCCCTATCAGTGCCCAACCGACCAGCAAGCAAGCAGGAGCGGCACCCTCACAAAGACTTGTAAAGGGTATAATTATAGACGCTACCACAGGTCAGGGTCTGGAGTTTGCAACAATTTCCATAACCACAAAGAAAGATGGTAGCGTCTCTGGAGGTGGGTTATCTGAAGCTGATGGCAGTTTCCAATTTAAGGTCGATGGAACTGAACTAGCTGCTATCATAGAGTTTATCTCTTATGAAACGACAACCATAGATCCGCTTCCTATGGACAAGCCCATTATTGATCTTGGAAAGATAGAACTTCATCCTTCCTCTGTAGAGCTGGAAGATGTAGAAATAGTGGCCGAAAGAAGTGAGACAACCTTCTCACTGGACAAGAAAGTATTTACTGTGGGTAAGGACCTAGCTAACAGAGGAGGTACAGCAGAAGATGTGCTTAACAATGTACCTTCACTAGATGTAGACATAGAGGGAACTGTAACACTGAGAGGAAGTACAGGTGTCAGAATTCTTATAGACGGAAGACCTTCCAGTCTTGTCGGTGTAGACAGTGGCAGCGGTCTGAGGAGCCTGGCTTCTAATCTAATAGAAAGAATAGAAGTCATTACCAATCCTTCTGCCAGATACGATGCAGAAGGTATGGCGGGAATTATCAATATTGTCCTAAAGAAAAATAGAGCTGATGGCTTTAATGGTTCTATAGACCTCACTGCAGGTCTACCTACCACTGGCGGTGTATCTGCTAATCTCAATTATAGAAAAGGTCCACTTAATTGGTTTGTCAATTATGGACTAAACTACAGATCTAATCTAGGCCTCGGTCATACCATACAAGACAGAATTTCTCAAGGCATTGGAACCGATGAGTTCTACAGACAACTGTCCACTATAGATCGTGATCCTCTGAGAGCAGGACTGGATAACAGTTTCAGATTTGGTGCAGATTACTTTATCAATGATAAGACACAAATAACTGCAGCTTTCCAATATAAAATAGGTGATGATGAAAACGAAACTACTTTGCTCTATAGAGATTATTCTGAGCAATTTGGTGAAATAGGCATAGGAGCTTTATGGACTGACCAGACTCAAAACTTTCAGGATTTCGATACATTCGATGCAATGCTGAATACCCCATCGCTGATAGGAACTACGACCAGGATAGATGACGAACTCGAAGATGAGTCTGCACTACAATACAGCTTGAATTTTACCAAGGAATATTCCTCAAGAGACCACAAGCTTAGTGCTTCTATAAATTATCAAGATAGAGGAGAATCGGAAAATAGCATCTTCACAGAAAATTTTGTGGACAATCAAGGAGGAGATGATTTCCTGCTGGATCAAAGAGTAGAAAATGATGAAATATCTAAGACTTGGGAAGTTCAGGTCGATTACGTAAAACCAATAAGCAAAGATCAGAAATGGGAAGTAGGAGCAAAAAGTTCTTTTAGAGATATTAATACCAATTATCTCGTAGAAGAATCTGACGCCAACGGTAATTTCTTTGCATTGCCCGGTCTGAATAACTCCTTTGATTATGACGAAGATGTAATTGCCGCCTATGGTATCTACGGAAACAAAAGGGATAACTTTAGCTATCAAGTTGGACTGAGAGGAGAATACTCTATCATCAATACTTTTCTAGTTTCCAATGAAGGCAATCCACCTAACAGAAGAACCTATTTTAACTTCTTCCCTAGTGGTCATATTTCTTACCATCTTAATGACACTGATGCGCTGCAGATAAGTTACAGTCGTAGAATAAATAGACCGCGCTTCTGGGATCTCAATCCATTTTTTACATTCCAAGACAGAAGAAATTTCTTTTCTGGCAATCCAAATATGGATCCAGAATACACAGATTCTTATGAGATAGGCCAGATAAAGTACTGGGAAGGTGTAACACTTTCTTCCAGTCTTTTCTATAGAAGGACCGAAGACTCCAGACAGCGATTCCTTTCAGTGGATAGAGTCACACAGAATACCGTCAGGATTCCTCTAAACATAGGTACGACTGATGACTATGGTCTTGACCTTTCCATTGGGTACAGCGGCCTTTCATGGCTCAAGGTAGATTTCAATACCAATATTTTTAGAAATCAACTGAGTTTTGATGAAGACAATGTGGAAGATGAGGTGCTCCGATACTATACAGACCTAAGGGATTTCGAAGGCGACGAAAATGACCTTGCGGAAAGATTTGCTTATAATTTTCAAGAGACCGACAATATCACCTGGAACGCCAAGATGACCACTAGATTCAGCTTTTTAGATTCTGACTTACAACTACGAATGAATTATCGTGGTGCTAGACAAAATGTACAAGGAGAGTCCGCAGCAGTAGGGTCACTAGATGTAGGTTGGAGTCGTGACTTTCTGCCTGGCAAGAATCTGACAGCAACTTTGAGCATCAGAGACATATTCAACTCTAGGAGACGTGCTGGACAAACATTCCTAGATAACTTCTATCAGCAGCAGGAATTTCAGTGGAGAAGTCGTGTAGGTACACTTACCCTCAGTTACCGCATAAATCAGAAAAAGAAAAGAGGGGGTGGCAACCGTGGAGGTGGAGGCCAAGGCGGCGGAGAGTTTTAGGATTCAGTATCTAGTAGTTTAACCTGGTATTCGTCGAGATAGACTCTCATGGTCTTTCTTTTGTACTGCATTACCCATCTCGGATGAGGTAAGGGAATAACTTCCTCAAACCAGTTGTATTCCTCATTGAGCTCTTGGAAAATCTTGAAATTCTTTCCCTGACCTAGGCTGTAAGCTTTATCTTTTTTGCAGTATCTATCTATC
>CAYNJK010000172.1:0-7180 GCA_964397575.1 uncultured Saprospiraceae bacterium | reverse complement strand
TATGACTGACAACCTTGTAATCACAAAATTCGCACATGCGGCGGATCTGTCTATTTAGCCCTTGTGTCAATATGATTTTGAAGACTTTCTCTTTGAGCTTGATGACCTTGCAGGCTTTAGTCTTGGTGCCCAGCATGGGTATGGGCTTAGACATACGTTCTATGAAAGCTGAATTGATAGGCTTATTTACATGTACGATGTATTCCTTTTCATGATTGTTTTCTTCGCGTAGGATTTTATTGACTATATCTCCATCATTGGTAAGGAAGATGAGACCGGAAGAAGGCTTGTCCAGTCTTCCGATAGGAAAGATACGTTGCTTGTGTCCGACAAAATCTATGATGTTATCCTTGTCCTTGAGATCTGTTGTGCAGGTAATGCCAGGCGGCTTATTGAGTGCAAGGTAGATCAGCTTGTTTTTGTTTTTTATACGACTTCCATCGAAAACGACTTCGTCACCAGGAAAGACCCTATTGCCTTTTCGTGCAACTGTGCCATTGATGGTGACACGTCCGGCCTCTATGAATTTGTCTGCTTCTCTTCTGGAGCACATTCCTGTGCTGCTCATATATTTATTTAGACTTATAGAATTGTCTTCCGCCATTTGCTTGCTTAGAGATTTATTCTAATCGAGAAAGAAATAGGTCTTTCATCTTTGAAGATACTTTGTTCTGCTTCTTTGAGGACACTGCTGATCTTATCTTTACAGTCGTCATTTAATTCTCTGTAATAAAAGACATCATCTATTTTGCCTTGTGGATCTATGGATAGATTGACTCTAATGCTGCTGGGGTTGTTGTTAAAGGAGTTATCCCAGCCGGTGCGACAGAGTGGCCAGTTTCTAAAGAAGAGAGAATTCAATTGGTCCTTGTAAAAAATTCTAAGGTCGTTATCATCCATAAGGTCCACTCTTCTTTTGAGTGGTTCTGATAAGGTCTTAGATATAGGTCGTAGTTTTATGTCCAACTGTGGGGCCAGTGCGACGGTCAGAGAATCATAGCCAGCAAATGCGGTGATGGCATAGCCCTGGGTCTGGGGGAGTACAAAATTACCACGAGCATCGGTAGTAGTAAGTTCATTGTTTTTTAAGTCGACCAACTGAACACCTGGAACTGGCATCCCTGTTTCGTCTGTGATGACACCTTCTATAATAGTGGGGATAGGTATAGCAGGCGCAGCATTCAGGTTAGCATCCAGATTTATATCATCAAGATAATCATAACTAACTTTTTCTTCATCTAGGCTCTCAAGCACTTTGTCCCGCGTTTCGGGATAAGGCGTATTATTGCTTTTCGATTTTGTTTCCACCGACTTGTTACTAGTTACAACTTCATCCATCAGAATAAATTCTTCTTGAGCTTGTGGTGGGCTTGATTCAGTTTTGGATTTTGTTTCTACTGATTTATTACTGGTCGCAATTTCATCTTCTTGGGCTATGGGCGGACTTGATTCAGAGTTGGCTTGCCAATTAGAATTACTATTCCCAACTACTTGCCCCTCATCTTCTTTAGGCTTTCTTTTCTTGTGGACGACCTTGTCTATCACTTCAGATGAGGCTTTGATAGGTGCTTGTTTGATTAAGGGTGCAGAGGTAGGAATTGTCCTTGACGGCTGCTGTACTGAATGTACCCTATCAGATACTAGATCCTCACTAACCACTGCTGCACTTGTCTTACTTGTCTCCAGACTGACTATATCCTTGTCATTGCTAGAAGATTGCCTTGCAGTCTTGGAAGAAACAGCTGCTTCTTCGTGGCTGTGCAAGTCAGCATTATTATGACGGAACATCCAGTAAGAAGCACTAAATAAAATCAACAAAGACGCTGCAACAGAGAGCCATCGCAAGGGTACTATTTTTCTTTGCTTGTCTTTTGGTGCCTGTAATCTTTTTTCTAGCTTGGCCAGTTTATGCTGTTCTTCTTTGTTGTCATAATATCCTTCCAGCGCATCAGCCAGAAAGGGATCATCCAAGCTGGCTCTTTCCAGTTGCCACTTTTCCTGATCGGAAATAGTACCATCCGCTAACTTGCGCAGTAATTCTTTATATGTATTGTCTATCGACATGGTTTCATTTCTTTTTTGAGTCCAGACAGATTTTTAATTTTCTTCTTCCATTCTGAATGCTGGATCTCACTGTATTCCAACTGAGCTTATGGTGCTTTGCTATCTGCTCATAGCTCATGGACTGATAATAGAACGCTTGTATGCAGGTCTTTTGTTCCTTATTTAATTTTTCTATACAATCTTCCAGCTTAACAAGCATAGTCTCCTTGGATACACTATCAGGATGAAATATAGTGTCAGAATACACATCATGCGCCTCATTTTCTTTCTGTAGCTTGCGATTCGCCTTTCTCAATTTGTCAAAACAGCAATTTTTTGTCACTACATAGAGCCAAGGGCGGAAATCCTTCACCTCATGGGTCTTCAGTTTTTTGCTCACCAGCTCGTAGACATCCATCACTGCATCTTCTGCATCGGTAGAATTTTTGAGATATTTCAGACTGACACCGTAGAGCAATTCCATATAAGGTAAGAACAACTGACTAAGTAGGGCTTGGTCATTGGTTGCCTTATATCTGCGTATAAGCTCTGCTTCTGTTATGTCGTCGTGGGCACTCAAATGTTAGCTAGAAAAAATATTTCTTTTCTTTTTGTGTAATCGGTTATTCTCTTTCATCCTCTCTGTGTTACCAACGAAGTTTTTCTGGCCGCAGATATAAGATTATCAGGATTTCCAGCATGACTTCAGGATTTACGATTACCAAATTTAAACTTATTTATTATGAAAAAGACTTTCATACTCTCAGCTCTAATGACTATTGCGAGCTTAGCAACCGTAGTCGACAAAGGAAGTATAAGCGGTATAGTCTACGATGACTCTGGACTACCACTCATAGGAGCAACTGTAGTGCTCTACAAGGATAAAGTACTGGTGGAAGGAACCATTACCGATATTGATGGAAAATATATCTTTTCTAATTTAGAAGCTGGGACTTATGAGGTAGATGTTACCTATGTTGGTTATGGTGCTTCTAAAGTAGCAGGAGTTATTATAGGTAAAGAAGGGAATAAAGAAGTCAACATAGAAATGGAGGCTGCGGCCGTATTAGATGAGGTGGTAGTTGCAGGATATGGTGTCAGAAGTAAAATCAAGAACCTCTTTAAGAGAAAAAAGCAGATAGAAAGCTTGCCCACAAAAAGCATAAGTGCACTTGCAGGTACACTTGCTGGCGTCTCAGTAGATAAGACAGGTAATGTTTCTGTAAGAGGTTCTAGACAAGAAACTACATTTTATTATGTAGACGGTGTCAGAGTAGATAGTCCTTCAGCTATGTATGAAGATAAATATGATCAGGAAGAACTAAGCAGTACTGAGGGCTATGACAAGCCAGAAGAAAATGCTTTTGTTTCTCCTCTGACAGAATCACATTCTACTTTTTCTTTGGATGTAGATAAGGCTTCGTATAGCAATATAAGACGGATGATTACCTATGGTCAGCAACCGCCACCGGCGTCTGTCAGGGTAGAGGAAATGGTCAATTATTTTGAGTACGATTATAAGGAACCTACAGGCGAGCATCCTATAGTTGTGCACCAGAATCTGACGACTTGTCCATGGAATAAGGAGCACCAGTTGCTACACCTATCAGCAAAAGCAAAAGAAATAGATACCAATCTACTGCCCCCATCTAATCTGGTTTATCTCGTGGATGTATCAGGAAGTATGTCACAAAGAAACAAATTACCCTTAGTCATCAAATCACTCAAGTTGCTCGTAGAACAACTTCGTCCGCAAGATAGAGTAGCTATCGTCACCTATGCAGGACAAGCAGGTGTTGCCTTACCTTCTACCAGTGCAGCTGACAAGTCGACCATCATTGCAGGTTTGGAGAGATTAAAATCAGGTGGAAGTACAGCAGGCGCAGAGGGTATCAAGACAGCTTATAAAATAGCAAAGGATAATTTTATCAAAGGCGGTAATAATAGAGTGATTCTAGCAACCGATGGAGATTTTAATGTAGGTGTAAATAGTGCTGCTGGTCTAGAAAAATTGATTGAGAAGAAAAGGAAAACAGGTATCTTCTTATCCATACTCGGATTCGGAACGGGTAATTATCAGGATCATAAAATGCAAACATTGGCAACTAAAGGTAATGGCAATCATGCGTACATAGACAGTTATTCGGAAGCAAAAAAGGTTTTCGTCAAAGAGTTTTCAGGGACCTTATTTACAGTTGCAAAAGATGTAAAGATTCAGATAGAATTTAATCCCGCTCATGTACAGTCATACAGACTCATAGGATACGAAAATAGAATGCTCGCCAAAGAGGACTTTAATGATGATACCAAAGATGCAGGTGAAGTCGGTGCTGGTCATACTGTAACAGCCATCTACGAAATTATTCCTCCAGGTTCTGAGAGTGAATTTTCTGCTTCTGTAACTGACGAAGAAATGAAAAACAGCAGAGCAGGTAAGCAGGCAGATGTCAATCAGGCTTTGGGTTATATCAAATGTAGATACAAGCAACCTGATGGGGACAAAAGTATAAAATTTGAAGACCGCATCTCCGCTATTGTGGAGCCCATAGAGAAGCTAGATGAGGATCTTCAGTTTTCTGTTGCCGTGGCAGAATTTGGTTTGAATCTAGGTCAGTCTAAGTATCTAAAAACTTCTGATCTGAACAGTTGCCTGGTACGTGCCACCAACAGTATAGGACCAGATAAAGAGGGGTATCGAAATGAGTTTGTAGAATTGGTCCAGGAGTATCTTTCGATGACTGCAGTAGCTAATAAAAATTAGTAAACCCCTAAAAAAATACACATGAAGTTTCTATTAATACTAATTAGCTGTGGGCTAGGTTTTTTTTATTTTGATTATGGCTCTGAAGAATATTCTTGCATGGGAGAACTCCCATTGGTCTTGGATACTATTCCTACAGTCAATATAGACAGCTTAGGTTCGTTGGAAAAACTAGAAGTGGTCTACATTATGCCCCAAGCAAAGAACTGCAAAGTAGCTTTGAAGGAGCTAAAGAGCCCGCAAGCGATAGATGGAATTTTAGGCAATTGTCATAATGACAAGTCTGCTCCAGTAGTATTTAATTGCATGTCAAGTTTCGTTGACTTATCGATTCCTGTAAAAATTAAAACTGATGATATTACGCCACGTCGAGCTGTCTACAATGAAGAACATCTTCATGTGGAGACATTCCCATTTTTGGATGAGAATCAAGGAACCATAGGTGAAGTAACGGTTAATGAATGCTATGGGTACGTTGCACCTGATATGCAAGTTCCTGCTGCTGAAGTTATAGTGACCGAGACAGAACCCTCAGGACCAATCGCTGGCATCCTTACAGCCTCAGAATGGAATGACTTGACAAATTGGGAGGACTGGAAAGCCTTGACGGAAGATGGTGTCTATACAAAGATGTTGGATTATTGGAATTTGCCTATGGGTAGACGTCAGTCCGTCTTTGTTACAAATCAAAAAAATATTCCGCTACCCAATTGTGAATTATCACTGGTTAGTGACAACGGAAAAATTTTATGGACAAGTCTGACTGATCATCAGGGTCGTGCGGAACTGTGGTTTCCAACTAAGGCTCAGGAACAGATTACACTTATAGCAAACTCTTATGATGCTGCGGTCAGCTTGTCCCTTCCTGCTGACGAGCTGTCTGCGGATCAGCACCTAGTCTTGGAAACGGACTGCAACTCTTATGAGACAGTTGATATTATGTTTGTCGTAGATGCCACAGGGTCTATGGATGATGAGATTGCTTATCTGAAAGCCGAGCTTGCCGATGTAATTGGCCGAGCATCTGAAAGCAATGAAATGGAATTTAGAACGGGTGCTGTTTTTTATAAGGACAAGTGGGATGATTATCTGACAGCGGTTTCCCCCTTGCATCATGATCCACAAGTAGCTATAGACTTTATGCATAAGAGATCTATAAGTGGAGGAGGCGACTACCCTGAAGCAGTAGATGCGGGACTAGAAAAAGCACTGAACCAAGACTGGGACGAAGAAGCACTGAGTAGAATTATTTTCTTACTGCTAGATGCCCCTCCACATGATGATCCAGAAGTATTGGCAAGACTAGAAGATCAAGTAAGAACAGCTGCTGAAAATGGTATTAAGATTATCCCTATTACTGCCAGTGGAATAGACAGAGAGACTGAGTATCTGATGAAGCAACTGGCTATGATGACCAATGGTACCTATGTTTTTCTGACGGATGACAGCGGCATAGGTGAGTCTCATCTGACACATGCTATTCCTGATTACGATGTAGAACTGCTGAATGCACTGCTGGTCAGATTAATCAGTGGGTATGCCCAAGGTGCTTCTTGTGATTCTGTAGCAGCTGACTCTGTTGCAGTCAGCAAAGACCGAGAAGAAGAATTATCTGTTCAGCTCTATCCAAATCCAGCCGTCGACAGGTTGCAATTAAATTTGTCCAGTGTTATAGATAAGGTCATAATAACAACAAGTACAGGAAGACGTGTACAATTAGAATCTGGTTTGTCTAGAGGCACACATACCATCGATGTAAGCAGTCTAGTTTCTGGCAAATATTACTTGACAGTAGTAAAGGCTGGTAAAGAAGTAAAGAGTATACCTTTTTTGATTATTTCTTAGTTTGTAAATAATTGATATGAAAAGACTATTAGGCTGTTGTGTATTTTCATTTTTTTTCTTGGCTATTGCTTATGGCCAAGTACAATTGCAAGGGAAGGTTACAGAGAAAGCAACGGGTGAACCTGTCTTGTTTTGTATTATACAGCTTTTCCAAGATAGTAGTGTCCTGGTAAATCGAACTGAAACAGATTTTGATGGTAATTATGTATTTAAAAATCTCGCACCAGGCAGTTATGAATTGGAGTTTTCTTATATAGGCTTGCGCAGGACTCGAGTAATGATTGGACTTGACAAAGCCATAACAATTAGAAATGTACAACTAGAGTATGAAAATATCTGTTGTGGTGGATGCGTAACTATTTGTACTTTTCCGCCTTTGTTAGAACTAGACAATCTGACTTCAGGTCGCACCTTTGACTTAGGAACTTCACCTTCACAAGGAAAGCCCATTACTTTGTTTAAGAAAAAAGACATGTACATAAAAGGTACTGTGTACGATTGTAACAATGAAACATTAATAGGCGCCATGAT
>CAYNJK010000171.1:0-7185 GCA_964397575.1 uncultured Saprospiraceae bacterium | reverse complement strand
GTAGTCTACTGTTTCTGTTATATTATGCAATAAAGTTACAGCTGGTACACCAGTCATTCTTGTCAGCAGTGGCATCAGTAAACCCAAGGCACCTGGCACCTTTTTATCACCAAAAGAAAGAAACTGGATATTGTACAAAGCGATATCTGCCTTTACTTTTTTGATTTGTCTTATTATGGAAAAAAGTGTCGTATAACTATTGAAATTCCAACAAGGAATCACCGTTATCTTACAAGATCCTATCTTGGCATCTACACTATACTCCTCTTCTATTTTATCTGTTAATATAATAATCTCCTCTACCTCTTCCTTCAGCCTCATACTTTCTATAAGATGATAGGCATACTCATTAAGCGTACCTTTGCTTGGCGGATAAGGGCTAACTACGGCGATTTTCATAATTTCTATTTTTAACTAAGATTTTGTGAATGAGTCATTTTAAGTTGGCTAACTCCGGTAGACAATTGATATCCTATCATGCTTACAAAGAGACAGAGCATCAGACCGAGTTGTACCAACAAAACTTGCATCAGACTCTCGTGGTAAAAACAAATAATGAAAATTTGGAGAACACCGAAAAGAATGGATATCAGAACTGGAATGTATCTCTTTAGAGAAAGATTATAATAGACAAAGACGTTGGCACAAGCAAATAAAGTTGTCAGCGAACAATATATCCACAGATACTCACTCACCTCTACATACTGACTACCAAAGGCTAATAGAATAATTTCCTCACCAAAAAACTTGGTAGCCAACACAAAAAGCAGTCCTATAATCCCTACAATTGTCAGTGCAGTCCAGAACAATTTAATATGTGGCTCTCCGCGCTTCTCTTTGCTGATAACCTTGGGAAACAGTACCATCACTATACTCCAGGTCGCAAAAAAAACACCTCTTCCTAATAACGCCAGTGCAGAATACAATCCTGCTTCATGTGCAACAAAATAGTGTTTCACTAAAATGACGTCACTATTATTTATCAGAATTTGACTCAGCTCATAGAAGCTTATTGCAACCAGAAAATAAAAAACTGATTGTAGTTGTTCTGAATCAGAATCAGACTTAGTTCCTTCTGCTTTAAGTGGTCTAAGGCTATACAAATGTGTGACCAAAAATGATGCTAGAAATCCCAAAGAGACGACTTCTGTCTTATAAGGAATATCCTTTAACAAAAAAAGTAAACCTAAAGTGACAACTAGGCGCACAAAGACCTCGACTATATAAGTCATAGATAACTTCCTAAAGTTTTCTGCACCCTGATAACTACCCCTGTATAGACTCATCAAGAGGTAAGAAGGGATTCCTACTGCAAGTATAAGTAGCGGGTACCATCGCTCAAATTGCAAAAAAGATGACAATAGTGGTATAAGCAGACAGCTAATTACTAATACAAACAAACTAGTTGTCCTGACTTTCTTTGCAAATTGTGCTAGAAACTTTTGTTTACCTTCTGCGACTATTTTTGCTACGGAGAGCTGGAATCCCATTGCCATAAATGAGAGGGCCATTACCAGTGTCGCGATAATATTGGCTTCCGCATATAATTCAGGGCCTAACCATCTGGACAAAAATAAATTGAGCCCATAGTTTACCACATTGACCAGTAGGGTTGCGACAAACAATATAGAGCCTGAACCCAGTATGCTTTTTATGTCTTTTTTTGCAAACATAAGCTAGCGTCCCCCTAGTGAGTTCTTTGCATTTTGAATACTCTTTGGAATTTTGTCAGATTAAGAAATTCCTCCGCTGGATTGACATCAGAACTTTCTATAATTATATCTTTTCCTAACCTGTGAGCAGTTTTGTAGGCGATCGCTAAGGCATTTACACCAGCAATATCAATGTTATCAAGTTTTGTAATATCTATGCGGCAGTTCCTTCTTTCCTCCTCTATCAGATTTACAAGATCAGTCTTGAAGTTCATCGCGCCTGCTGAAGTGAGATTACCTTGAAGGCTCACCTCTATATGATCTGCATGATTTAGACCGAAGTTGACTTGTAAGTTTTTCATTGTTCTTAGTTTTTAAAATTATAGCCCAAAGAAAGACAGATAAGAGGATTGTTTTTGACGTATTAGAGGAGTAGAGTAAGCTTCAAGATTTTCGGTGCTAATCAGACCGTTTTTAGCAATACTGTAAGGGTACTTTATTATTACCCAGGGAAACAAAATGCTAGAATTTGTAGCCCAATGCTAGCGTCCATTGATTATAACTAAAGGCTCCTACCGCAGTTGCAGAAGCAGCACTATTGGTGTGGTATCTGCCCTCTATCTGTAGGCCTTTCTTAAAGTGATATCCTAATCTGGCATCCAGACGTCTTACAGCCTGAAATTCGGACTGATTTATTTGCTGTGCACCAAAGCTTACCTGAAATTTAAATTTTACTCTCGAGGCATTATTCATATTATCCATGAGTAAAAAGAATTCCCCTTGTTGGTAAAACTCAGGGCTGAAGTAATTCGTTCTAGTTTCCTCAAATCCAAAATAATTATAATTAACTCCCACTCTGAAAATATGCTTAGTATTAAAACTATAGTATAATGAACTATACACCAGTCTTCTTGTATTGGCATCAGATTGCGTAGTGTAGACCCCATTGAGATACCAACCGATTCTATTTGTGAGCATATAGTTTGTTGCCAGACTATAGTTCTGTATCATTATATCACTCTGAACTAAGTCTACCGAATAATTATGCAGCTCTCCATTGTAGCCCAATTTTGTGTATAAGCGATCTGACCAGAAAGACTCGACAGCACCTTTAAAAAGAAGGCGCTCAGTAGTAAGTCCGGCTACTTCGCTAGAACTCACACCTATACCTGCATCTAATCTGTGCTTTTTGCTAAGTATCATTTCATCAGACAGCATGAGCACCTGTTGCTGTGCTTCGGTGTTTTCTATCTGCATTACATTGTCTCTAAGACCAGCATCTAAGCTTAGTTTGTGCCTGCCCGTTACTTTGAAATCAAAATGTAATTCTTTAAGAGTGACTGCATGCCCCCCTTGGTCTTTCCCTTCTGTATAACTTAGCTTGAGAAAACTTTTTGATTCCTCGTCTATGCGATGAGCCAGATCTATGGCTTGTTGGTTTTCGGGATCTTGTTCCAGCACCTTTGTTAAGTGGACATCTGCTTGTTCATATTGCCCATTCTTATACAGCTCATAAGCTCTGGCTATCATAATATACTTGTTGGAATGCAAGGCAGCTTCATTATAAGGTTCGATACTTAAGGCCTTCTCCATATACTGAATTGCCACTTCGTTTTCATGTAAAGCAGCATGCGCATTGGCATAACCAAAATTTGCTACAAAAAGCTGAGGGTTGGCCTCGAGCAGTTCTGCATATATAGGTATAGCTTGCTTTGGTTGTTTGTTCCACATATATGCTTCGGCCACATTGAGCAAGACTTCCACATCTTCTGGAAAATCTATAACTAATTGTCTGAAGGATTCTAGTGCTGTAAGAGGCTGACCACCCAACCCTATTGCTCTTGCATGGCAGATTCTTCCAGTCTTGTTCTCCGGTGAAAGATAATCGCTGAAAAAGAGTTCGGCTTCTGCATAACTACCAGATTCCAATAACTCAAACCCCTCTTGCATAGATTCCTGTCCATACAAACTGAATGTTACTAATAGGACAAATATGTAGATGAATATTCTCAATGAATAAGTTCTTTTTGTGGCTCTCTCTATCTTCTAGTACTTAACGTCTCTAGCAAAGGGGAGCTATCTGATTATAAAAGCGAAGGGTATTTTCTAAATCTATCTTGTGGCATTTGAGAAATGCCTGCTACTCTCTAGATAATATTTATACTGTTCATGACAATAGGTTTATGAGCTCTACTTATAGGAATTACTTTCTTTCCTATTACTAAGGTATTATCTTCTATATCTACAATCTTATCGAGATTGACTATAAAGGAGCGGTGTACTTTTAGGAATCTAGGATAACTCAATTTGTCAGCTAATGCTTTTAAGGCACCATAGATTATGTGCATACCCTTGGTTGTGATCACCTTTATGTAGTCGCCTACGTTTTCGAAGTATAGAATATCTGTATAAGGCACTCTTATATACTTTCCGTCCGTCTTGACATACAACTCAGTGGATGCTGAACTCAGTGCAACTCTATTTCTCATTTCGTGATTAGCCACAACCTTGGTAATTGCCTTTCTAAATCTTGGAAGTGCAACTGGTTTTACCAAAAAGTCTACTACTTCATATTCGTAGGCGTCGTAGGCATAGTCTTTATTGGAGGTCGTGATAATAATCTGTGGGAAATTGCCTAGTCTTTCTATCAGTTCCAGGCCTGTCATCTGAGGCATCTCTATATCCAAGAACATCAGGTCTACCGGATTATGATCCAGATATGCCAGAGCATCTTTCCCAGAAGCAAAGTTGCCTGTTAGACCTAGCTCTTCATAATTAGAACAGTATTGTTCTAGGACAGCTGCCTCCATTGGATTATCATCTATCAATATAGTTCTTATTTCCATCTCGTTTTTTGATTTACCCTAAGTACTGACTCATTCTTTCATATTCCTGCTTGACAAGCACGTATTCATTCTGAAACTGTATCAGAAATTTCTCGTGTAGTGCAGTTACTTGATTCGAGTTATTCTTGGCAGCATGCTCTATCTTATGCATAATGCTGCTGAGGATAGGTAGACCTACCCAAGTGAAATTGTTTTTGACTTTGTGAGTGATTTTCTTGATGGAGTTATAGTCGTTGTCATATATCGCAGTGGACAACTCCTCCATGTCTTGGTCTATTGTAGATAAAAATATACGAAACATTTTCTGACCAAATTGTAGATTTTGGCTGTAGGATCTTTCCAGAAAAGCTACATTCAGTTCCTTGTTGAAGGCAAATTTATTTGCATTTACTCCTGCTACATAACGGCTTTCAGCACTAGTGCTGCCAGTTTGGGAATTCATAACAATAACACATTAAGGGACAACCCAATTCTCAAATAGACTCTATCAAAGACAAGACAATGTACTAGCTAACTAGTCCCTACTACTACATTTTCGAAAAAGGTAATATGTCAACTAATTGTCTTTTTCTGAGGTTTCCCAGAAAAGGCAATCAAACTACATAAAGCAATGATAATGATGAAAAACTCAAACCCAAAGGCATATTCTAAGGGGATATACTTGTAGTAAAATCCAAAAAGTAAGACTAGACCAAGTATTATGGAGGCAATGGCTGTCTTAGGACGTATACTACCATAGCGCACTATAATAAAGGAAACCGGAAACAATATAGCCAGTCCAGTAAAGGACATTTTTCCCATATCAAAGATGGTATCAAAAGGGTTCCAAGCTATAATCAGACCAATCAAAGCCAAAACAACCACTATGAGTCTGGCGACAAATACTTCTTGTTTCAAACTCAATTTTGTACCGCTGAGCGGAAGGTAAAAGTCCCTAGTCACCATCGTACTGAGCGCCAAAAGTTGAGAATCCAAAGTAGACATGAAAGCAGCAATAGCACCAGTCATTACAAGGCCGACGAAGAATGGAGAGGTATGTTCTACAAGCATCTTAGGCAGTATCTGATCTATATCCTTGCCTGTAAGTTCTGGAAAACTAATATGGCCCCAGACTCCTATCATAACTGGCAAGATGGAGATAAGTATGGGTATAAAAGCGTACATCAAGGCTGATTTCTTCAGTGTAGCAACATCCGCCGCAACATAAAATCTCATAAAGAGCTGGGGGAACATCGGAACACAAAAAAACCAAAAGACCAGAAAACTAAACCATTTTCTAGGATGGTGAAAATTGTCTGTGCCCTCGGGAGAAAAGAGTTCAGGATACACCAGCGTAACTTGTTCGTTAGCAAAACTCAGGCCACCTAAGTCCTTGGCAATAAGCACGACAGCAGTTATCATAAGCACTATCATCAGACTTCCTTGTTTTAGGTCTGTTCTTGCTACACTTGCCATTCCGCCTATAACTACATAAGCAATTGTGACAACTGTCAGTATAGTGATGGACAAGGAATAACTTAAGTCACCGCCAGTGACATTCTCCAGTATGTAGCCTCCTCCTATTATTTGCAAGGCCAGATAAGGCAAAGTAAATATGATCATTACAGCAGAAAACAGTAGACTGAGAGAACGGCTTTTTGTTTCACCATATATGAGCTCCGCAGGTGTGATATATCCTCTTGTCGTTCCCAATTTCCATATCCGAGGTCCTATAAGTAAAAAGGCAAGACCTGCCATGCCAGTACCCAGGGCCATAAGGATATAAATGCTGTAACCCACTTTATAGCCTTGGCCAGCAAAACCTAAGAAATAGAAAGCACTAAAATTTGTCGCTAGTAACGTAAAGAACAGAGACAGTGTGGATAGATTTCTATTAGCGAGAAAGTAGGATTCTGGAGTTGCCTCTTGTGGTCTAGAGCCGATAAGGCTGCCCCAAAAGATGATAATCAGATAGGAAAGAAGAATAAAATAGATCATAATTCTTCTTCTTGGATAGATCTACTGTACCTAGATAACACTAAAATGAAAATGCAATGCAGCAAAATATAATAGTAGATCCACCCAGGAAAACCTAGATACGCTGGGATGAGATCTGCATCGAAAAGCAAATGCCCATGACCGAGTACAAGTAAGGTAAGAAAAGCTATAAACCACTTCATAGAGTAACTTCTTGGCTGACAATATAAATATTTATCAATGGAAGTCCGTAAAGAGTTTATGCTCAACACTATAGAAGAGGAATCAGTGACAGCCTTTGCTGGGTGCGAATAAAGGAGTCTGATAGAGTATCATAAAAAAAGGGGGCTGAAATTATTTCAGAGCCCCCTTATATATTATTTCAAGTAGTTATTACTCTATTACAATTGATACTTTTCCATCACCTTCTCCTAGGCCTTCAGCTGAAATTTGCTTGTCAGCTACTCCTAGAGTTACTAGCATATCGTGTACAACTTGTGCTCTCATCTTAGTCACTTTCTTATTTCCACCATCAGCAGAACTAACTTGCACTTTGATCTTAGCGTCAGGTGTTGATTTTAGTGCCTCTGCAAGACCCATCACCTCATTCTTAGAGAAAGAAGTAATCTTGTGAGAATCTGAATCAAAAACGATGTCAGATAGACCGTATGCTGCTACAGCTTCTCCGCCCATTTTCTTCTTAAACATTCCTCCGAATACATCCTTAAATG
>CAYNJK010000170.1:0-7189 GCA_964397575.1 uncultured Saprospiraceae bacterium | reverse complement strand
TGATAGTCTATTATCAAAAATAGATTCCATCTTAGCCGGATTTGAACTGAATTTTGGATGTATGTCCCCGACTATTTCTCACAATTTTGACATTTCGAATATAGACTTTCTGTGCTGCTCTCCACAGACACTGGATATTTCAATCACGGCAATAGAAGATTGCATGACCAATAATGATCAGTGCACTTTTAGTATTACAATAGACAGTGAGCAGCAAGGAATTCTTGCTTACAAAGACGAGGATGGAGATGGGTACGGGGATTTAGCTATGGAAAAACTGCTATGCGAATTAATTGCTGGCTATGTAGAAACACCAGGGGATTGTGATGATACTAATGCTATGATCTTCCCAGGTGCTACAGAAATTTTAGATAATGATGTCGATGAAGACTGCGATGGAGCTGATCTCTCGGCGGTACATGATTTAGGAGAGATACAAGTTTCTATTTTTCCCAATCCTATTTCAGATTTGATAAATATAAGCGTCAATGAATACTTAGCTTATGAAATCATACTATTTGATATAGGTGGCAATGTGCTTTTTAGTGCAAAAAATGCTGCATCTATTATAGTTGGAGATTATTCCTCAGGAGTCTATTTACTCCAGATCACTGATCTAAATAGCGGTACTTCTATTATGGAAAGAATAATAAAGAATTAGGAAAATTGAACTTTAGACTTTAATTAAGATAAGTGACAGTTGTCTTTATTTATTAAAACTCACTACTCGTATGAAACAGCACCTTAGGATGATTCTCCTCAGCCATTTTTAGTGTCCATGCCGATTCTGCCAGATAGACTAGCTTCTCGTCCTTGTCAATGGCAATATTTTTACGTCTTCTAGATTTGAGTTCGACAATAGCTTCATCATCGTCAGAGCTCACCCAGCAGGCCTTGTGCATAGCTACAGGCTCATACGTACACTTGGCGCCATATTCATGTTCTAGACGGTACTGTATAACGTCAAACTGGAGGGCACCGACAGTGCCGATGATTTTTCTGTTGGTGTCTAGTTTGGTAAATACCTGAGCGACACCTTCATCCATGAGCTGGTCTATGCCTTTATTGAGTTGCTTGGACTTCATAGGGTCGGCATTGTTGATATAACGGAATTGCTCAGGAGAAAAAGAGGGGATACCCTTGAAGGTTAGTGTTTCGCCAGTAGACAAAGCATCGCCTATCTTAAAGTTGCCAGAATCATACAGTCCTACTATATCACCGGGGTAAGCCTCTTCTACGATGTTTTTCTTTGAGGCCATAAACATCGTCGGGTTAGAAAACTTCATTTTCTTCTTCTGCCGTACATGAAAATAATTTGTATTTCTCTCAAATACGCCTGAGCATACCCGCATAAAGGCGATTCTATCTCTGTGTTTAGGGTCCATATTGGCATGGATCTTAAAGACAAAACCGCTAAACTTGTTTTCATCAGGCTGTATCGTTCGTTCTTCGGTCACACGTGCAAGGGGTTCTGGAGCGATGTCTACAAAACAGTCCAGCATTTCCTTCACACCAAAATTATTGATAGCGCTACCGAAGAAGACAGGATTGAGCTCACCATTCTCATAGGCTTTCTGATCTAGTGGTGTATAGATTTCTCTGATGGTTTCTACTTCTTCTCGTAGCTCATCTGCTGCTGCCTTGCCGACGAGTTCGTCCAGACTTGGATCATTGAGATCAGATATTTCTATGGTATCATCTTCCGTCTGCTTTCCATGTGCTGAGAAGAGTCGGATATTCCCTTTATAGATGTTGTAGACACCTTTAAATCGTTGTCCCATACCTATAGGCCAGGTCAGTGGACAAGCTTTCATGCCGAGTTTTGTTTCTATATCATCCAGCAGATCGAAACCATCTAGACCTTCTCTATCCATTTTATTGATAAAGACAATCATCGGTGTATTTCTTGTCCGACAGACGCCTACAAGTTTTTCCGTCTGTGCCTCCACGCCTTTGGCAACATCTATGACGACTATTGCACTATCCACAGCTGTCAATGTTCTATAAGTATCTTCTGCAAAATCCTTGTGACCAGGCGTATCCAGAATATTGATTTTCTTATTTCTGTACTCAAAAGCCATAACTGAGGTCGCTACAGAGATACCCCTTTGCCGCTCGATATCCATGAAGTCAGAAGTCGCACTTTTCTTGATCTTATTGGACTTTACAGCACCGGCAATCTGTATGGCGCCCCCGAATAGCAACAGCTTTTCAGTCAGGGTTGTCTTTCCTGCATCTGGGTGAGAAATGATTCCAAAGGTTTTTCTCTTTTCTATCTCTGCTTTTAAGCTCATGAAGGCCTGCTGTTTTAGGTGGACAAAAGTATTAAGTTTTAAGGAAACACTTGAGTGCCTTTTTGCTGGCTATTTATAATTATATTCATCCTTTAACTACAGTTATTGTGAAAAAGAACCTTTTACTACTTTGCTTCGCTACTTTCTTTACATCGACTCTTTTAGCACAGGAGCTCCATCTGGATACCATTGTCGCAACTTATGAACGTTTCCAGAAAGCGAATTCAGAACTAATGAAGTCCTCATGGCCATTAAATAGCACAGCCGACCTACAGGCAAACTATGATGATTATGCCAGTTTTATAGCACAGCTCGATAAGATAGAGAGTGATAAGCTGGAAGGTCAAGACCTAATAAATTATGAGCTGCTTCGATTTATAATCCAGGACAGACTAGACAACCTTAGTTATCAGGATTATCTGTTCCCACTTAATGCCGAGGGGGGCTTTATCCTAGGTATGATCTACGGCACCAGAACAGTTAGCCTTTCCAACCAAGAAGCTGTAGACAACTACCTAGCTAAGCTCCGTGATACTAAAAGATATATAGACCAAAACATCAGCTGGATGCGCAAAGGTCTGGACGACAATAAAGTCATGCCCAAACTTGTGGTCAATAACTGCCTGGACATACTCAGATCTGCAGTGTCGGCTCAGGCGGATTTTTTGAGCAAGCCGATAATGAATCAAGATGTAGATGAAGATGCAAAAAAGGAAGTAAGAAAACTTGTTACACTAGAACTAATGCCGTGGCTGAAGAAACTGGAAAACTTCCTAGAACAAGAATACCTCCCTAGAACTTATGAGCAAGTCGGTGTAAGCAATAATACAGAAGGTAAGGCTTATTACGAACAAAGGGTGCGGTACTATACGACCCTCGGAATGACGCCTCAGGAAGTCTACGACACGGGTCTTAGAGAAGTCGAACGAATAAAGTCTGAAATGCAGACTATAATAGATAAGCTAGGATTCGAAGGAGACTTTGCAGATTTTATTAAGTTTCTTAGAGAGGATCCGAAATTCTACGCTAAGACAGAACAAGAGCTGCTGAATCAAGCCGCTTGGTTCTCTATAAAGGCTCAGGAAATTCTACCGAGATATTTCAATAAAATCTACAGGTTGCCTTTTACAGTAAAGCCAGTGCCTGCAGAGATTGCCCCTACGTATACGACTGGTAGGTATTCTGGTGGTTCCCAGAAGGATGGTAGATGCGGACAATACTGGGTTAATACTTATAACCTACCAGCCCGACCGATGTATGTCTTGGCAGCTCTGACCCTACACGAAGCTGTGCCTGGACATCACATGCAGATAAGTCTTGCCAAAGAGCTGGAGGGATTGCCAAAGTTTAGGACAACACAATATCTGAGTGCCTACGGCGAAGGCTGGGGTCTGTATGCTGAGTATCTAGGCAAGGAAGCCGGCATGTATACCAGCCCGTATGATGACTTTGGCAGACTTACGTATGAGATGTGGAGAGCTTGCAGATTAGTGGTAGATCCTGGAATGCATTATTTTGGAATGACCAGAGCTGAGGCAGTAGCCTTCATGTCAGAAAACACCTCTCTTTCTCTACATGAAGTCAATTCCGAAATAGACAGATACATTGGCTGGCCCGGTCAGGCAGTGTCTTATAAGATAGGCGAGTTGAAAATTAGAGAGCTGCGTAAGCTCGCGGAAACAACGCTTGCAGACAAGTTTGATATAAGAGATTTTCATGATCTCATCTTGGCTAACGGTTCAGTGCCCTTGCTTACACTAGAAAGGATAGTTCTGGAGTACATAGAAGAAAAGAATAAGGACTAAGCAATGAGCAATAAGCTGTGCCCAGCTCTTTGCAGATTCTTATCTCAGTTCATTAAATATAACTTCATCGCCATGTTGCAATTTTGATAAGTGTATCACACGATTCTCAGAAAAGAAAGGCAAGCCATATTTGGGATACTTGATGATGACTTCCTCACCGATCAGTTTACTTCTGAGTGACGCTAGGTCTAGTCCATTTTCCAGACCTCTGTTTATATAATATCTAGTGGTGTTATCTTCTAGACTAAATACCGCATCCTTGACACCACCTTCATGGATAGCTGCTACTACGCCTATGGTTACAAGTGCTTCGCTTTCGCTGACTATCGGTACTGGTCTGAAAGTAAAAATCGCCAGTACCACCATCAAAGTAGTACTGGCGTAAAGGATTTTTTTCATTTTAGTTGTCTAAAGTATAGAAGTATACAGACTTACCTCACAACTGTAATCTTATCAGTAACTACTTGGCCAGATTTCAGATCTTTAATTTCTAATAGATATGTCCCAGTATCCAGATGACCAATTTCTAATCGCTCATTATTTTTTGCATGTAGAACCAACTTGCCGTCGAGATTATAGAGTTTAGTTCCAAAATCTAAAGAACCATCTACTTCTATATTTATATAAGAAGAAGCAGGATTAGGGTATATATTAAGCAAGCTATTTGATAATTCAAATGTAGCTGACAAGTCTGATCCATCGCAATCTTCATCCACATCATTGTCTAATATTTCTACTGCACTTGGATTAATGTTTTCATTGGAATCGTCGCAATCATCAAAGTTAGTTACATAACCATCTAAGCTGGTCTGACAACTTTCCACAGAATTCATAGGGTCACCATATGTGTCATTATCTGCATCTGAGTAGAAGACAGTAGTAGCGAGCCCATCATCTATTAGGCCATTACAATCATTGTCACTTTCATCACAGGCTTCTGTAGCTGCAGGGTTTATATTAGAGTCATTGTCATTGCAGTCATCGCTATTTATTACATAGCCATCCAAGTTGGTCTGACAACTTTCGACAGAATTCATGGGATCGCCAAAGGAGTCATTGTCAGCGTCTATGTAGAAGACAGTAGTAACGAGACCATCATCTATCATCCCATTGCAATCATTGTCAGTTTCGTCGCAGGCTTCTGCTGCTGCAGGGTTTATGTTGGGGTCACTGTCATCGCAATCTTCAGGATTCGTTACATGGCCACTAAATGAGGAGGCACAAGTCTGTATGGCAACCATTGGGTTACCAAAGCCATCACTGTCTAGATCTTCATAGTATGTTGTAAGAACCAAACCTTCGTCTGTCTCTCCATTACAATTATTATCCTTCTGATCACAAATTTCTTCTGCGCCAGGATAGATTGTAGGGTCGTTGTCATCACAATCGGTTTCATTTGTTACACCATCTCCATCATTATCTACAAATAAGGTTGCATCCATGCCATCACAATCTTCGTCTATACCATTGTCTGGGATATCCATAGCGCCAGGAAAGACGTTAGAATCATTGTCATTACAGTCACCACTTTCGGCTACGTAGCCACTCGGTAGAGCACAAGCTAAAATCGAAGAATTTTCGTCTCCGAAACCGTCGCCATCGAAATCTAGAAAGAAGGCTGTTTCTGCTAAGCCTTCATCTGTCTCACCGTTGCAATTATCATCGATGTCGTTGCATGATTCAGTAGCATTTGGATTTACACTACTGTCATTATCATTACAATCCTCGGCCATTACAAAGCCGTCTAGGTCAAGGTCGTCATCAGGGGTCGTGGAATCGCAATCATCATCTAACCCATTATATGGAATTTCCTGACTCATAGGGTTTACATTCGGATTAGCGTCATCGCAATCCATATTGTTTTCTACAAAGCCAGTAGGTGAGTCTGAGCAGGTTTCTATAGAGAAGTCTGTTGACCCGAAACCATCTCCATCTTCATCTATGTAGAATGTTGCTGTGTCTAGACCTTCATCTGCAGCTCCATCACAGTTGTTGTCTTTGTTGTCACATATTTCTTGTGCTCCAGGAAAAACTGTGTCATCATTGTCATCACAATCTACCGTAGAGTCGAATCCATCCATGTCGCTATCTACTGGAACATTGCTGGATATTGCACTTACATCATCTATCAGGATAAAGCTTTCGTTACCTGCGTCTAGTCCTGCTTGTGGGGTCGTCAGTACAAAGAATAAGTAGGCGGTGTCTCTATCAGCAGGAAAATTTTCTGTGACTGGTATGGTTATCCGCTCGTAATCTGTATCAGAATCAAAGATAAATTCCGATGTGGCCGTGGCAGAAAACTCGGACAATTCATCAAAGTCTCTAGGTACGCCTTTTAGCCCTTCATCAAAAACTGATAGTACAAATAAAGTGTCTGCATTAGTGCCTACATGTTTTACGAAGAATTCCATAGAATCAGGAAGCTGTGTACATCGCCATACACCGTACAGGTCTGAAAAATTTATAAAAGCATTTGCTTGTATTTTAACTGCTGACTCACCTGTATTAGAATCACTACTTTGGGAAATGCCAATGGCTGATTGAGGGTCGGCACTAAAGTCATCAAACGCTTCTACATCGCCAAAGGCTATTCCTAAAGCATAAAAGAAAAACCTAATAATAGAAACATGATCTGTAGGAAGATCGACTTGAAATTGTAGCTCAGGATTACTGTCGTCAAAGCTGACCGTTTCTTCTATAAATGTTTCGAATCCAGCATTGTTGTAGTCGCACTGACCCGCTAGGTAGTAGCTAGCACAAAGAAGAATAATTGTTAAGTAAAGTTGTTTCATGGATAATTTATTTTTAATTGGAAAACTAAAGAATAAAAATAATTTTTAATAAAATACCCTTGCTTTATTTTCCACTTTCAACAATGATTTTCCACATACACTTTGAAAATTTTAACGAAGAAAAGCGTACCCCAATATTACTATAGGGAATAGATTTAAGAAGACACAGTGATGGCTGCTTTAATGTGTTATTGTGGTCTATTCTCCCAGATCCAAAGATTAAGATCTACAAGTTTTGCGGCGAAAGCATTACCAAAATCGGTCAACTTATATTCCACTCTGGGGGGCACCTCTGCAA
>CAYNJK010000169.1:0-7224 GCA_964397575.1 uncultured Saprospiraceae bacterium | reverse complement strand
GTCTTTGGCAAAGGTAGTTATAGCACTATAGCAAGTCTGCAAACCCGTTGTTCCAGCTTCGGCATTCACGTATTCTTTTTTCTTTACTTCTTCTTCTAGCGGCTGATGATTGGAGGTGATAATTTGGATATTAGCCTTGTTTATTGCTGCTATCAGTGCTTCTTGATCTTTCTTGGACCTGACGGGCGGGATGGTCTTTAGATTTGTATCGAAAGTGTACAATGCTTCATCTGTCTTGCACAAATTAAGATAGCTGACTGATGAATAGATGTTTTCTTTAGACAAGCCCTTTAGTTTGGGAATTGCTTCTTTGGTAGAGATGTTATAAGCCAATAACTTAGAATTTGTATACCTAGTCAGTTGGATATCTCTTTCTAGAGTTAGCAATTCAGATATATTGGGATTACCCTTTAGGCCCAGTTCTATACTGACCAGTCCTTCATGTATCTGATTACCATTAGATAGACTTTTGTCTTCTGGATGATGTATGATAACGGCGTCTATACCTTTGGCGTAATCTAGGGCACGTAGCATCAGTCCACTGGAATTGATAGAAGAGAGACCATCAGAAAAGGCAATGGCGCCATTGGCTTTCATATCTATCATCTCGGTAATTTCTTTTCCATCCCCTGACTTGCTTATAGCACCTATAGGATGGAAATCTACCAGTTCATCTTCTGTATTATTGATGATATATTTTACCGCAGCTTTGTTATCTATTACAGGATGGGTATTGGGAAAGATAGCCAGTTTTGTATAGCCACCAGAAGCGGCACATTCTGAAAGTGTTACCAGCGTTTCTCTGTGCTCAAAACCCGGTTCCCCACTAGCGGCCCCTATGTCCATCCATCCTGGTGAGAGGTGTAGGTTTTTGGATTCTATCACTTTCACTTTGGCTGCAGTAATTCTATTGGCGATTTTTTCTATAACGCCATTTTTGATAAGCAGGTCTTTTTTTGTGTTGTGCAACTCATGACCGGGATAGATGATGGTTGCGTTTTTTACTAAGATAGACATAGACTTATAATTTCCAGAATCTTAATAACAAGGTTTCTATTGCCAAAAATATGAGCGCAAAAATAAGACACCATCTCCAAAGGGTAACGCCTTGATCTTTCTCTTTTATTACTGAAGTAAGATCAGCTGTCAAGGTATTGTCCATGATATTAGCTTGTGCACCATACTTATTTTTCAGTTCCGCCTTTGTCAGATGGTCTAGATTGGATTCTACTCTGTCATAGTTGAAAGCCAGTCCTTTGACGATCTCATCTTGTAGGGTCAGATTATAAAAGCCAGATTCTTTCACCATATTATTAAATGTTATTCTGGTGCTTTTGCCTTGGTTGGTTTGACCTGGGATAAATTCTTGTTTGCCTTTTACTTTATAGATGATGTCACTTCCGATACTATTAGAGTTGACCTCAGTCATATTATCCTTGCCTATAGTATAGCCTAGTTTTTCGTTTTGACTGGTAGAGAAAGCCACCTTATATAGTAGCGGTACAAAGATTTCTGCATTTATAGTAAGATCATTATAAGTCTTATCTAGTGGTGCCGCACTGATGTACACCTTGCCTTTGCCTAGATTGTATTTACTTATATAGTTTAGACCATCTCTGTACTGAAGCAGATATTCTCCTCCTCGAGCACTGAAGTTTGTAAACTCAAAATTACCCTTAGTAGAAGGCAGCTTTAGGTTGTTGCCCGTAGACTTGTAGACATTACTGAAGACAAATTCTGCTGTATTTATCTTATGTACTTTTCTTTCCTCTTTGGACCAGGTCGTTATAGTATTGCTATTGAGTCTACTTAGTAAGTCGTTGTAACTGGTAAGGTCACTATCTGCAGAAGGGAAAACCAAAATGTTACCACCGTTTTCAGTATAGGTCTTTAGTTCAGATGTCAGACCAGTGCTTATCTTTTTGATATCCGATAAGATGATTAAGTCATGATTTTTAAACTCATCATATTGAAGATTGGATACGCGGCTATTTGTTAGTGCAAACTGGCTCATCCCTTTAAAGAGGGCAGTCATATATCTGTTAGGATTCAGCTCGTGTATGGAAAGGACTTTGACTTGCTCTTTGACATTAAAATTGATAAAATAATTATCATCAAACTGAATAGGGTAATCATCGATTTTTATATTCATCTCCTGCCAGCCTGGTGTTGTGACTAATAGATTTACAGTATCTATGATACTACTGTTGGCAGGTATATTCATAGTCCCTTCTGGTCTAGTCTGTCCATTGTGCTCTATGCTCAGACGGACGTCCTCTTTTTCTTCTGTGCTGTGGTTTTTGATTCGGATATAGAGCTTGTTGTTCTGATTGATAGAAGGGACTACAGCCTCGAACCAAGCACTGTCTATGGCAACATTGTTTTCTTTTACAGCTTGGAAAGGCAGTAGATTTACTTCCATGGTCGTATCGCCTTCCAACGTCATGTCGGTTATGGATCGCTGAAAATCAGATAGGATATAGCTTAGATGGTTGCCTTCATTAGGTGCTGCTTGTTTCTGTTTGAATAAGACTTTAGATAGTAAGGTGACTTTTGGATTTACAGCGATATCATCTATAGCAGCAATCGCATTTTCCTGGCTCAGCCATCTTTGCTGTGCTCCTTTCATCTCATGAGAAATAACCTGAAACTGATCTGAAGGCCCATAAGCTTGTACTATTTGTTCTGCCTTCTTTTTTACTTTATCTAGCAAGGGCACATCCTCAGAGGCTGCCATCATACTGTTAGAGTTGTCTATGAAGATACTTACATAGTTTTTGCCAGTCTTGGCCGTGTCATTCTTAGAAAGGAAAGGCTGTGCAAAGGCAAAGATCAAAAAGGCCAAAGCTGCCAATCTGGACAAAAGTACCAATAGGTTCCTCACCTTATTCCGGGTACTCTTTTCCTCCTTAATCTCCTTCAGAAATTTAACATTCGTAAAGTAAACTTTTTTGAATCTTCTGAAGTGAAACAAGTGAATAATGATAGGTATGGCTAGAGCCAAAAGCACCCATAAAAGCGAAGGGGATAAAAACTGCATATATATCTGTCAAATCTATAACTGAAACGACCGCTATAGCCCTTTCATTCTCCAAGATTAAAATTCTCAGGACAAAAATAGGTTTTTATAGGATAAGGCAGCAGTTAATCTTTCTTACTCATTTTGGAGGACTATTATTGCTAAGTCTTTGTAATTATTTGTCTTTTAGGATTTTATAGGTGATTCCAAATCCAGCCTGAATTATGAATGCATCGATATGGTTCTGCCTAAAAAAGGAAAGGCCTAGCCCTAGATTTAGCTGCTTTTTATTGCTAAAAACACCTCCTACCGTAAGGCCGTACAAATCTTCGTTTGTTTCAATGTCTCGATAGCGTCTGACATATTTAGGTTCGAAGAAAAAAGCACTAGTTTCCCTTAATTGTACAGAATAAATAGAAGAATAATGGACATTAAATAATAAACTTCCATTAGCCTCACCTTCATCTGTTGCTAGTAGCTCAAAGGCAGGATTGAATGCGAAAGCAGTTCTGGATTCTTTGTCACCATATAACTGCAACTTAGGAGAAAACATAATACTAGTAAGAGAAGATATTGATAACTGTAGATCTAGTTTTTTGGCTACACCGTAGCTGCCATGGACTGCAACAGTTGGTATAGGGTAAGTAGAATCGAAGCTGTCTGCTCCCGCAGTATAGATAGAGCCATAAGCACCTATAGACGCATTGCCCTTGCCGAGAGTCTTTGCATCTTGGAAAAGAGTTAGTTGCGAGCAGGAACTGCAGAGAAGTATTGCGAGAAAGAGCAGTCGACGTATTGGCATTGTAATGTTCGGTTGCAGTTTTTACAGTTATCCATTATTACTTGGCTTAATCAATCGGCTTTATGTCACGAAGGTCTACACCTTCAGGCACCCCTTGTGGGAAACGACAAAATCTATTGATGATCTCAGGGTGATCGACATCCAAGAGTAAAGGGTCTTTCATAGAATGTTTTACACTGTATTCCTTCTGTTCCGCCTTGCTTAGCGAACTAGGAATAACTAAATTAGGGATGATGGTTATGATACTAAACCACCCATGAGACAGTGAAGTAAAACCTAAAGTCATCCAATTTTTGTAGTTCTTCTTTGACCTTGCAAATTTTAGATTATACTCTGTTATCTCGCTAATAGGAACTGGCAGGAGTTTATTGTTATTAGCTACAGAAAGCAAATATACCTTGCCATCTGCCAAAGCTATCAATTCGCCTTTGTAGGTTATGCCATCTTTGCATTTCAATTTCGCCAAGGATCCATATGGGCTCGAATTAATATCATCATAGGGTGCTAAAAATTGTTCCTGTCTTTTGCAACTGCTACAGCATAGGATAAGAATGAGAAGCACAAGAAGTTTATTCTGTTTCATAGCTAAAGTTGTCTGTGTCTATTTTTGAATTCCAAAACTGTTCTTCCATTTCTGCCTCGTAGAGCTTGTAATTCTGAGCTTCAGATTTTAAGTATTGCTTAGGTTGCTCTACCATCTGCCAAAGCTTCATCAGATTTTTATCTTTTATCCAATTAGACCGCATCCACTCCAAGTAATAACCCCGTGATTTCAAGAAAAGCTCATAGTGTTTATCGGACTCTGGAAACGTGTATTTGAAAGTAAATTCGTCGCCAGGCATGGAGATGACATAGTTTTCTTCAGAATTTAACTCATTTAAAAGATCATTCTCTCTCACTGAATTTTTGACCAGTTCATGAGCTTGTATTTCTATGGGTTGTACTTCTTTGACAAGATTGATTAGAGAAATTTGATCTATGCGCCAGAGACCTTTATTGAGCACGATTTTGACTTTTAGTTGGCCGTCTTTTGCATGGCTTTTTAGTTTTATTATTTCTTTATTGATAGCGATAGGTCCAGTTTCGTAAAAGCCATTCTCGAACTTCCATTCTTGTTCAGCCTCATCCCAGGTGAAAATATCTATTTCTCCGAGTTCTGCCTTGATACCATTATTGAGCTTGTCAGCGGACTCTTTATTTCTCTCTAACTTGGCAAACATATCTCCTACTTCATCTCCCATGTAACCCATAGCACTGTAAATGAAATAGGTTGTCATCATACTCTGTCTGAAAGCTATAGAAAGTCCAAGCTCTGAGTTGTTGGTCACCTGATCAAAGTCTATAATCAATTCTTCTTTGCTAGACAGATTGTTCGCATCCGAATGGCTGAATCTTTCGTTTTTATCATCCTCCAGAATTGTAGCTAAGAAATCTCCTTCTGGTCCTGTAGCTGATTTTGGAGCATAGCTATGATTACTGAGATAGAAGCGATCGTAGGTAGACTGATATACTCGTTCCCCTGCATTAATAGGGTAAGCCAGAAGATCAGCTTTTTTGACACAATGTGTTTCTAATGCTTCGTTTTTCATTGTTAAGGACAACGGCTGCTCATCTATATATCTAACCTGCATGGCATCTATGTCTGTATACTCTAGTGATGGGGCTATCGCGTTAGAAAAGCCTTCTGCCTCAGCAAAATGAAAGTCGTCAGTATCATCTAAGTAGAAAGTAGGACAAGAGCCAAAACAAGCCTTTGGTATCGACAGGCACAAAACGCCTAGCGCGGCATCTAAAGCAGTAAGAATCGTCAGCTGACCAACTCTTTTTTTTTCGTTACTCTGGATAGGATTATTGGTTTCAAAGATGGCAACCTCGTCTAAAGGAATGAAAGCCATGCCATTGCTTTGAATCTCTCTTTGGAAATCATAATGACTGGATTTGGCGATAATAATATCTTCCTCAGTATCTAGTTCCCATTTGTCTTTTATGATATACACATCCCCATTTTTCATATGAGCTTTCAGAAAAGTAGCGACAGTTACACTGTCTTGATGGTGCAGCACCTCGTTGACTGATTTATAATTTTGTTTGAAATTGTAACTATTTACTAAAGATTTACAAGCGGAAGCCAGCAATATAATGCCTATAGCGATCGCTAATAATTTTTTGAAATTCGGTGATATCATCTGCTTAGTTAATTGTCTGATAAGTTTATGATTATACGAGCTAAGCACAGGTGCTGGACCTTTAGCTTACAATAAGCAAACTAGCTATTAATTTTTAGATGAATCATGAATTAGGGGCCAAATTCGCTAAGTTGATACTTTCTTTGAGTAATTAAGACGATTGTAAGTAAATCCTTAACAAGGGTCATTAGTGAAGCATTAAGGTTTTACTTACGAAACGGCCGTATGTATCTAAAACCCACCCCAAACTGATAGATGAACTTTCCACTGACCTGCTCTTGGAAAAGACTGCCACCAAAAGAAAGATCAAAAGGGCTGTCAGTTCTTATAAAGATGCCAAAGTTGCCACCACGTAAAAATTCATTCGCCTCATTTTCCCGTCTATACTCTGCGATGTATTGCGGCTCTATAAAAATGGAAAACTCTTTAGTAGGATGATATGAAAGAATACCAGAATAATTGACTCTTGGATTTGTTGTGTCATTATTAGTTCTAAGATCATTTTCAAGATTAATAGCAGGATTGAGTGCAACGAAAAACTTTGATTCCTCATTACCTAAAATTTGAAACTTGGGTATAATCACTATGTTACCAAGTCCAATTTTAAGTTGTGCTTCCAGCTTGTTAGTGATGCCATAAGAGCCAAAGATTGAGACATTTGGAAGTATTTCATCTGCTACTTCTTCAGCGTCAGATACACCATTCAAAGACAGGGTGCTACCTATTGATGCATTGCCCTTTCCTATGGTCTTGGCATCCTGATACAAGCTGAAGTGGCTACATGAACTAAGCAAACAAAGAAGTAGTACTAATGGAATAAGATGTTTATTCATGTCATAATGATTAAGTATAGAGGAAGTCCTTAGTTATCTAATAACAGTCAGGTCTCCAGAAAAACTTTCTGTCTCGCCATTGTCGTAAGTGATTACTGTGTAATAAACGTAGACGCCAGGGATCACAGAGTCATTGTCTATGCGTCCGTTCCACCCCTGATTCAGATCATTGGGCTGGAAATTGGTATTTGCAAAAACAAGATTACCCCATCTGTCATAGATATTGAGTTCTGTAATCTCCATTACACCTTCTATACTTGTGAAGACTGTAAATCTGTTGTCTGCACTAGAATTTTCTGCAGAGATAATATCCGGCAGGTAGATTCTGACTTCTTCTTCTTCTTCTTCTTCTTCTTCTTCTTCTTCTTCCACCTGTACTTCTAC
>CAYNJK010000168.1:6129-7295 GCA_964397575.1 uncultured Saprospiraceae bacterium | reverse complement strand
AAGAAGACAATCAGCAGATTTGTGGTTGTTTGGCTTTTGGGTAATTACAGCCTTACTCACTAAGAATTTACTTATCGGTTTGCTCTTGCCGGGATTGATCTTGTATTGTTTGATCCGTGGATCCTTTCTTGCTCTAGCAAAAGACTTAAGGGTCTATCTCTTGCTTTTTGTGATGACAGTCATCTATGTAGGATTGGTTGGGTACTATGAGTCACGTTTTCCAGGGTTTTTCGATAGGATGTGGAATTATGAATTATTTGGCCGATACACCAATGCTGTAGACGGACATGATAATAACCATTTCTACTTTCTAGAGAATATGGGACTAAAGGATTTTTTCCCGTTTTTATTACTCATGCCAGTCGCAGTATTTGTTCTTCTAATTCTAGACAAGTATAAGCGGTATAGGAACTTCGTAATACTTTCTGCCGCAGTTTTCCTTATGTACTTTTTGGGAATTTCTATTTCTAGTACCAGATTGTTTTGGTACTCAGCCCCACTGTATCCTCTAGGGGCTGTAATCATTGCCCTCATGTTTTTCCCAGAGGTAGATACTGAGAACCACTTGCTTCTTAGGAGATTGCCTTTCGTAGGATTTCTGTTATTACTATTGCCATATAGTATAGCCATGCAGTCTATTAATAATCCAAAGACTGAATATCAGTCGAGCAAACTTGGTTCCTTCTTAGAAAATTTGGAAAGAGATAGACCTGAGCTACGGAAGTTTTCATTCTTTGATAATAGTTTTGGTACAGGTGCAGGTTTCTATATCGAACAAGCAAAAAGAAAAGGAATTGATATTGACTTCAAACGATTGCCGAATTTTGGAATAGGGGAATATGTCAGCCTCTGTAGGCACAAGATGGTTCCTCATATAGATGAAAAGTACACCAAAGAAAAAATATACGATGACCCTGATTGCGTTATTTATCGCATTACGACTATGAGATAGTTTAGCAGAACAGAAGGAAACATTCCGAGAAAAGATTCTAGAAACATACAGAGGAACCTAATCCAGAATAAGAATTCCAAAAGATAGAGGCACCATGAAAATTACAAAGTCAGATAAACCTAGAAAAATCTGCTACTGCTGGCGTAGGTGGTCTGGATAGTTATTACAAACTCACCAAAATTGCTCAATATCCATACGCGAGAACGACTGATTC
>CAYNJK010000168.1:0-6029 GCA_964397575.1 uncultured Saprospiraceae bacterium | reverse complement strand
GATAAAAGGAGCAAATTATAGAACAAAAAACGTTCAGAATCATTTAACATACGCTAATACAAAAGAGCATAACTTTGTCTATGAATATGATAAGAAACATTACTAAAGAGGCAGAAGCAAGAATACCAACTGATTGGGGAGACTTTAGAATGATAGCTTTCAAATCTATCGTTTCTGATTATGACCCAGATATAGTTATGGTGCATCCTGAGATGGACCCTAATGAAGTCGTAACGATTCGTATTCATTCTGAATGTATTACAGGCGATTTGTTTCATTCTCAGCGATGTGATTGTGGCAACCAGCTGGATGGGGCTATGAAGCAGATAGCTAAAGACAAAGGGATATTACTCTACCTTAGACAAGAAGGAAGAGGCATAGGTATCGTCAATAAACTCAAGGCCTACAACAAGCAAGATGAAGGTCTGGATACAATACAAGCTAATGAAGCACTAGGTCTGGAAGTAGATGGCAGAACTTATGATCATGTCATCAAGATTCTACAGTTTCTAGATGTAAAGCGCATTAATCTCCTTACAAATAATCCTACTAAGATTGCTGTATTTGAGGATGGTCCTATAACCTTGGTCAAGCGTATACCACTGGAAATAGCACCTACTAAAAACAATACCAGCTATCTGAAGACCAAGAAAGAAGATATGGGGCATCTGCTGGTTAGTGCTTTCTAGCTAAATGTTCTTCCATTCTTAATCCTATTCATTTCGTAATTCTTGCAATTGATTGTGGATTTCTGAGATAGACCTATGGTAACATAGGATTCTTCTACTAGGTTTCACTACATTTATTACATGCTCTCCGTACTCATACCGATATATAACTATGATGTCGTACATCTAGTCAAAGCGCTGGTGCTACAAGCAGAGCAGCTCACCCAGGCTGTAGAGATCATATGTTTTGATGATGGGTCATCGAAGGAGACCTTAGAGGCCAATGGAGAAATCGTTCAGCTCTCTGGAGTCAGTTACACAGAACTGCCGCATAATATGGGCAGAGCGGCTATAAGGAATGCCTTGGCTAGAGCAGCCCAGTATGATAACCTCTTGTTTTTGGATTGTGATTCTGGAATTTTGTCGACGACCTTTCTAAGACTCTATTTACAACAGCCTCCTGATACAGTGGTTGTCGGAGGAAGAATCTATCAAGCTTCGCCACCCACAAGAATGGAACAGAAACTCCATTGGACTTATGGCTCTGCAAGAGAATCAAGGTCTCTGGCCACAAGACGAGCCCAGCCTTATATCTATTTTCATTCTAATAATTTCATGATACCGAGACGGTTGTTCTTGGATACTTTGTTTAGCGAAGATCTCCAAGGCTATGGCTATGAAGATTTAGTTTTTGCAAAAGCAATCGCAAAGAAACAAGTAAAGGTTCTACACATAGACAACCCAGTACAACACTTAGATATAGAGGATACTACCGCCTTTCTGAGAAAGACAAGAAATGCTGTGGCTAATCTGAAACAACTAAATTCTCAGGGGATCATGCTGAATACCAAACTGGAAAAAGCAGTGCGCTTTATCAGCGGTCTGCGACTAGAAGCAGTATTCAAAAGCATGTATCTAAAACGAAAAGAACAGCTAGAACACAACTTAAGGTCAGCAGACCCGAAGCTTAGAAATTTGGATTATTATAAGTTGTATACTTACTTAGACAGCTAGACTTACTTCACCTTTACGGTCCAGTTATTATCATCTGAGATACGTCCACTCCGGATGCCATTGATGGTGTCTTTGAGCATCTCAGTAATTTTGTAATTATCTAGGTTGAACTGTACAGTATCGCCTTTGTATCCGATTGCTTTGACCTTTGCAACGACGGCAGCTGTTCCGCTACCAAAGACTTCTGTTAACTCTCCTCTCTGAGCACCGAGGAAAACTTCATTTATAGAGATAGGTCTTTCTTCTATTTCTATGCCTTTCTGATTTAAGATATCTACCAGAGATCTTCTGGTAATTCCTCTCAGGATAGCACCGTCAGTATTAGGTGTGACGACTTTATTTCCAAAGACAAAGAAGATATTCATCGTGCCTACTTCCTGGATATAATGATGCTCTTTGGCATCCAGCCACATGACTTGATCAAAGCCTTCTTCTTTAGCCAACTTAGATGGGAGCAAAGAACCAGCATAGTTGCCAGCTGCCTTCGCTTCTCCTGTGCCTCCTACTGCAGCTCTGATATAGCTATCATCCGCCTTTAATCTTAAGGGCTTGCTGTAGTAAGGGCCTACAGGACAGCAAAAAATTACAAACTTGTAAGTAGAAGATATCTGAACACCTATAAACTCATCCATGGCAACCATATAAGGTCTGAGGTATAGCGCACTGCCTTCCTGTGGCGGGATCCAATTGGCTTCCAGCTTTACCAGTTCATAGACGGCTTCCATAAAGGCCTCCTTGGGAAAAGTAGGCATAGCCAATCTCTCTGCAGATTTGTTCAGCCTATCACTGTGCATTTCTGGTCTGAACAACATCGGTGTCCCGTCTTCATGTTTTGTTGCTTTCATGCCTTCGAAAATCGCTTGTCCATAGTGCCAGGCAATATTAGCTGGATGAACTTGAAAAGAGGCGAATGGAACAATTTCCATGTTTGTCCATTGTCCGTCTTTATAATCGGCCACGAACATGTGGTCAGAAAAGGTTTTTCCGAATGGGATGTTATTAAAGTCTACTGAAGAGAGTTTGGATTCGGTAGTTTTAGTGATTTTTAATCCAGTGGCTATCATAAGAAAAGCTTTGAAAGATTGATTGTTAATTATTTAAGGTCATTAGCACCACGGCAACTCAACTACGTATTACAAATTTAGTTATTTTTATATTATTCTTCTAATTGCCGTTTTTTGACAGTTCTTCAAAATAATATTTTTACATAGCATTAAAAACGTCAGTTTTATTTTGACCGAAGACTACTATGATTTCGATATATATGACATTCCCGAAGCAGGAATTGTTTTAGATTCTAATGACATTCTAAAAGAAAATATTGTTGTCATTTATGCTGAAGACTATACTGTTCATCAGGCACTTTTCGAAAAAATCTTTACAGCTACTGGACTTAACCTCACTGAGGACCTGGGTATCATCCAAATAGAGAAAGGGCAGCATGTCAATCTGGGTAGGGCAGTCTCAGAAAAAACAAAGCGACTTATTTCCTTTGGTATTGCTCCTGCCAATCTAGGAATCAATGCAAAGTTCCGAGCCTACAGATTATATCAGACGGAGTCCTTTGCCATCTTACTAAGCCATTCTCTCAAGAAACTAACAGAGAGTAAGGAGCATAAGAAAGCACTGTGGGAAGCTCTTAAATCTATTTACAAACCTGCCTAATAACTAATCTATGCAAAACACCACTTTAGTTTTTGCGACAGGCAATGCACATAAGCTAGAGGAGGTCAGATCGATTCTGAACCAAAGTTGGCTTAGACTTAAGTCTCTCAAAGAGCTGGATTTTCATGATGATATAGAAGAAACTGGTCACACCTTAGCAGCCAATGCAACCATAAAATCTCAAGCAATCTACAAGACTGTAGGTGGTAACATTTTTTCCGAAGACACAGGACTGGAAGTCATGGCTTTAGGTATGCAACCCGGTGTGATAACTGCTAGATATGCAGGCCCTCAACGCAGTGCAGATGATAATATGGCTAAGTTACTTAGTGAGTTAGCTGGGGTTTCCGATAGAACTGCACGATTTAGAACAGTCATTTCTCTGATTTGGGATGGAAAAGAATACTTGTTTGAAGGTATAGTGAATGGACAGATAGCCCTAGAGAAGAGGGGAGGACAAGGGTTTGGTTACGATCCTATCTTTATTCCTTATGGTTACGAGCAAAGTTTTGCAGAACTCGATAAGGCAGAGAAAAACAGCATCAGCCACCGTTACAGAGCAGTATCTCGAATGAAGAGCTGGCTAGAGAAGTTGGAGAGATAAAAAAGAAAAAAGGCAGGCTCCGGTCAAGAGCTGCCTTAGGTCAAATAATTTTTACGAGAAACTAGTTAATTATCAAGAGACAATTAAGGTTTTTCTTAGTTAGTGCACTTTCAGTTTAGAAGTGTACATCTTTCGGTCTCCTTCGATGTCAAAGATGAATTTGTACTCACCTCCTGAATCGAAAAGACTTTTTCCAATATTGATTCTGTCAGAGCCTACAGGTAAAAGGTATACCATGTCACCTATTCCATTGTAGATTCTTATTTGGGTAGTTTCTTCTCTAGTAAGAAACTTTATTTCTTCTTGTACTTCATCAAATTCTGCTTTTAAAAAGAATTTGTAATCTTCATCAGACAGCACGTCTATAGTTAGTAATTCACTGTCGATGATGGTAAATTTTTCACCTTCCTCAGAAGGAGATGTGTTGTAAGACCAGCCTGCGAGAAGCAGTGTAATGCAGACAGCCCAGATGCTTATAGTTTTTCCCATTATTCCAACCTTTTGGTTTCGTTGTTAAAATCATATAACAATTTCTTACTATACAAGAACTAAGCCAAAACGGTAGAATTCGTTTATTTAACACATAAAAAAAAGTCTGAATACATAGTATTCAGACTTTTTAATTCTTTGATTTAGAGAGACTTAGCTAGGATTTGCCGCAGCTGCATCTTCTTCTTTATCTACTTTACCTTTTATAGTTACATAGCTGTTAACAGGATCTGTATTAGCTGTGATAGTAACTCTTTTAGACTGTAACTGACCGCCTACTTTACCTTTGTTCTTAGTATCAAACTGAACTTTGATCTCACTAGACTCTCCTGGTGCGATAGGTTCTCTTGGCCAAGATGGTACAGTACATCCACAAGTTGCTTTTGCATTACTGATGATAAGAGGCTCATCACCTGTGTTCTTAAATTTATATACATGTACAACTTTTTCTCCTTCCATTACAGTTCCGAAGTCATACTCAGTTTCTGTAAATTCTACAGTTGTAATAGGACCCACTGGTACTGCTGGTTCTGTACTAGTAGGGTTAGAGACTGGTGTTGCCTGATTAGTAGCAGTTGTGGCTGGTACTGAAGGAGACGACGGCTCTACAGAAGATGTAGTCGCAGAGTCTGATTTACAAGCTACCATCATAACCATAAGGCTAGCAGCGATAAATAATCCAATTTTATTCATTTCTTATTTTTTATGTTTTAAAACTGATGCAAATATATTGTATTAATGCTATGAGTAAAGCATTGATTTCGTGATATATACCCTGTTAACAACCGATTAACAATAATTTACAGCTTGTTTTGACTTGGTGGAGACTGGGTAACTACTTGATCATCACTTTAGTGAAGGACGCTGAATAATAAGATTTCACCTCCGCTTCCCATGCTGCTCTTCCAGCCATTCTTCAAATTCGTCTACATCCATAGCATTGAGACAATAGGCGGTAGGGAGTCCTGCTTTTCTTGCACAGGCGACGCCATAAGACATATCATCTAGCCCTTTTATACTGTGGGCATCTGGATTTATAGAGATTAATACCTCTTTTTCTATGGCCTGAGCTATCCAGCGCCAGTCCATATCCAGACGATTGGGGTTTGCATTGAGTTCTATAGCGACACCATTGGCAGCACAAGCATCTATAATCTTGGTATAATCGAGAGGGTAGCCCTGGCGACTAAGCAGAAGCCTGCCTGAAGGATGACCCAATATAGATGTGTAGGGGTTTTCGATAGCTGTTATAAGTCGCTTGGTTGCTTTTTTCTCATCCATCTTCAGATTGGAATGTACTGAAGCGACAATGACATCTAGCTCTGCCAGCACGTCATCAGCATAATCTAGGGCTCCACTGCTCAGGATGTCTGATTCTATGCCAGAGAAAAATCTTATGTCAGATTCCTTTTGGTCCAGATCTCTGATTTCGTCCAGTTGTTGCATGAGCTCCAGCTCCTTTAGTCCATTAGCATAAAAAGCAGATTTAGAATGATCGGTAATTACAAAGTATTCATAGGACTTGTCCATGCAGGCATCCAGCATTTCCTCTAGCGTATTCACACCGTCGCTATAAGTACTATGGTTAT
>CAYNJK010000167.1:0-7306 GCA_964397575.1 uncultured Saprospiraceae bacterium | reverse complement strand
GCTACCAATCCAACCCAGACACTTTGCAGAGAAACCATAAACTTTACAATTCCAGATTTTGATGTAGAGCTACTTGCCATAGAAATAGAGGAAACACAACCAGAGTGCGGTGAAGATAATGGATCAGCAATGCTTACCGTTACAGGAGGCGAAGCGCCGTATACATACAATTGGGAGCATGACCCTACTCTCGACAATAGTACAGCAACTGACTTGCCGACAGGAATCTACCAAGTTACAATCATAGACAATACGGGCTGTGAGAAAGACACCTTTGTAGATCTGCAACAAGGACTGTTCCTTACTATAGAGGCCCAGCTTAATGAGAATTTAGATTGTGGTGATCCTACAGTAGAGGCGGAATTAGAAGTCACATTTGACGGCATGGACGAGTCTGACCTGTCCTTTAATTGGTTTACCGAAAATGAAGCGGACCTTGGCTCTACCCCTATTCTGAGGACGGATTCAGCTGGCACCTACATCATAGAGGTAGCTACTTTTTTCCGTACTTGTGTACTTACGGATACCATAACAATAGAAGAACCAAGCTCTTTGACCTTTGAGATAGATGTACAAAGTCCTTCTAGCTGTGATCCTGCAAATGCGGTTCCTGGGGCTATAGAGATCTTTGACATCCAGGGAGGTTCGGGTATACATAATTGTCTTTGGAGTTTCGAAGGAATACCAGAACCAGGTATAAACCAATGTGCAAGAACAAATCTTATAGCAGGTCTGTATGAAATCATAATAGAAGACCTAGGTACTGGTTGTAGAACTATGACCACAGTGCAACTTCAAAATGATGATGACGTAGAGTTTATCGTTGCCCCTACAGATCCTACCTGTCCTGGCTGGGACGATGGACTTATTGCCATACAAGGCACGCCTGGAGGACCATCACTGGTCTGTGTATGGGACGACCCTAACATCACCACTACATCTTGTGTAGCGACCAACCTGACTTCTGGAAGCTATCTTGTAAATGTAGAAGATGATACAGGTTGCAACAAGGATATAACTATCGTTTTATTAGACCCAGAAATTTTCACAGCTGAGGTAGAGCTCATTTCTAACACGGTATGCCATGGCTCTATCGATGCTGAAATTACTGCCAGAGTCCTAACCAATCCAGCTAACTTTACTGATTTTGGTTATGTATGGTCTAACAATGATGCTGATTCTGATGGTCTGGAAAACACCAATTCTAACTTTGGTGCAGGAATGCACTCGGTCATTATCTCTGATGAAAATGGCTGTACACTAGAGTTGGATTTTGAAGTAATGCAACCAGATTCTATCTTCTTAGAGGCTGATTCCAAACTGGGAGCAGCACTATGTGTAGGTGAATGTAATGGCGAAGTAAATCTTCTTGCTACAGGCGGCACTTTGAATGGCGGAGACTATACTTTTACTTGGGAATTAGATGGACAAGAGACTGCAAGTAGGGATGACCTTTGTGCCGGCAGCTACCCTATCTCTATCACTGACACAGAAGGCTGCATAGGCCTAGATACTGTGACCATCAGTAATCCTGATTCTATTTTTCTCACAATAGTTAACATGACAAATTCAGGTTGCGAGAATGAAGGAGGGAGTTTGACTATTGGTGCCTCAGGTGGTTGTGGTGATTACAGTTATGACTGGCCAAATAACCTTTCTGACACCGAGATGGCAACGGTATTACCTCCAGGATTATATGAAGTGACAGTTACCGACGCCTGTGGTTGTTCAGCAACTATAGAGGAAGAAATCACTGGAGGTGAATCCATTTTTGCAGAAATAGTTACCTCTGCGGATAGACCAGCTTGTGCTGGACAAAGAATTTGTTTGGGCATAGATACCTCTACAATCACTGGAGGAAATGGCAACTACTTCTTCAATGTAGATAACGGTGCATTTTTAGACAAATTTCCAATAGATACTTGCATTATGCTAGGTCCTGGATTTCACCCCATACAAGTCTTTGACTCAGGAAATTGCAGAGCCGATCTAGGAATTTTTGAGGTCCCTTTAGCAGACACCTTTGCAGTAGATTTAGGTCCTTCGGAACTGGCGGTCGACATAGGGGATGGTCCAGTAGAAATAGAAGCAGATTTCATTACCAATTCTAACATAACAGATATTATCTGGATGCCAGCTGATGCCTTTGAATGTATAGGAGATCCTACCTCAGAGCTCTGTAATAGGATTAGATATACCGGGACAACAAGCAACATTATATCAGTACAAATTATAGATGAAAATGGCTGCACCGCAACTGATGAAGTAACCATCACTTTGGATACGCCGCGTCGAGTTTACAGACCTAATATTTTTGATCCGACCTCATCTATAGACGATAGATTTATGATACTTACAGGTCGTGGTGTAGAGCGCATAGAAGAGTTTTACATCTATGACAGATGGGGCAACCTCCTCTTTGAGCTACCAGAAGAAGCAAAAGACTTTCCACATAGTAAAGATGATGGATGGGATGGAAGAGTAAACAACAGAAATGTAGAACAAGGTGTCTACGTATATCTAGCTAATGTCAGATTCTCAGACGGGCAGACTATACGTTATACAGGTGAAGTTACGCTGATCAGGTAAGCTATTTAGATTCAGAAAGGGTATCTTTTTTAGGGACGTTTTTCGTTGTATCTACTGGCGATTCTATGCTAGTATCGTCTTCTGATGGTAGAGTAACTTTACCGGACATCATTAAGGTTATAGGCTCTTTAGAAGCATTAGTAAAAACCGTGATAAGAGGCTTCTGCATACCTTCTTTTCCGACAGATACATATCTAACTCCTATATACCCTTCTTCTCCCGACTCTATGGGAATAAAGGGATAGCTGGGCTGGGTACAACCGCAAGTGACCTTACATGAATTTATCACTAATGGTGCTTTGCCGTCGTTGCGAAAAACAAAGTTATAATCTACCGTATCTCCTTGAGAAATTTCTCCAAAATCATGTCGGATCTTTTCGAAAACGATCTTAGGTTTTAATTTCTTTTTTGAAGGTTTTGGGGCTAAAGGTTTTGATTCCTTAGCTTTAGGTTTTTCTACTTGTTTCGTAGTCTTTCTGATTACAGACTGGACGGTATCTGCTTGGGGTGGCTGCTTGTTTACGTTTAGAATTGCAGCCTCATCATTGGTCTTAGATTTGAGTCCTTCAATTTGCTTTGGTGTACTCATTTCCGTGGTACTCACAACAGGTTTCACATCTGACTTACATCCTATACTTCCTATAAGCATCAAGCCTATTAGAGCTGCAGATAAATCCTTTGTGAGTTGCTGATCCAAAATGTTATTATTTAATCAAATTAAAGCTACCGGTTTTCTGAAAACTTTGTTCTATACATTGGTATTCTATTTTGTAGACGTAAGTACCGGGCAGCATAGTTTGTCCATTAAAAGTACCGTCCCATTCTTCCAAAACTTGATTTGTTTCAAACAATTTCATTCCCCATCTATCGAAGATCTCAAACCTTTGTAAGGAGTTGACAATGAACTTATTACTGATTCCATAAGTATCATTTAGTTCATCATTATTTGGTGTAAATGCCCGAGGTAATAACAAATTTCCACAATCGATATCTTCCTCTTGTACAATGCTTACTCTTACTGTATCAGTACTCGTACAACTGTCATGCATAAAGTCTATAGAGTAAGTTGTCGTTTCGCTAGGAGTAGCTATAGGGGAAGCGGAAGAGGGGTCATCCAGTCCTTGCTGAGGTGTCCAACTGATGTTGTTTGCACAGGTTTCCCCAGTGAAGATTTGATAAGAGTCACCTACAAATAAGGTTGTGTCACGAGAAGTGATTCTATCAGGAAAAAAATTCAATCCTCTTACCTCTTCTTCGGTCAGTGCTACATCATAAATCCGTATATCATCGATGCGTCCTCTATAATGCTCATCAAATCTGCCTACACAGTCAGAATAGCCTACATAAACAGGAAAATTTCTTCCGAGCGCAATGCTACTCAGGAATGATACAGTTTCTATAAATTCTCCATTGACGTAGAGATTGAAGTCGGTACCTTGCTTAGTCATTACCATATAATGCCAACAAGCATTTGGATCTAGAGGATGTATGAATCTTACTGCATCTGCGATGTTTGCGGCATACTCTATTCTTAGTTCATTCTGAACGGTATATCTAATATTTAATGAGGAGTCACGTTCGCAGTTTTCTTGAATAGAAAACAAGGTATAAGAGTCTACATTTTTATCCGGTCTAAAGTAAAAACTGAGGGAAAAATCATCTGTAAATAGGTCTTTGACTGCAGGGTCTAAGGCAATAGTATCCGTACTGCCATCGAAAAACAATGCATTGGAATTAGCGCCTATTCCACAATCATATGAGTCATTGTTAAGCGCTTGCCCAGCTTGAAAATTTCCTGTTGCCTCCGAAAGGTCTAGATTATCAAAGTTATATACTGCCCTTGGAGTAACCTGAGCGGAACAAAACAGACTCATTCCAAGCATGGCTACTAGACAAAATATCATCCTGAAATGGTACTGAGAATAACTACAAAAGCTTAAATATCCTGAATGCATCAATATCTTCTAGATCTATTAATTATAAGAGAAATAACTAACGCTTTGCATAATAACGATAATATCGGGGCTATACTTGTAAATAAAGCTACTTTTTGGATTAATTCAACGCTTTAAATTGCTCGGCTAGGTAGAATCCATAAAAGATAAGTAGTAACAATCCCTCCCATTTTCCTATTTTTTTGGACATCGTAACCACACCAAACAAAATCGTCACCGCTAGCATAAAAGGCAAGCTGAATGCTATCACATTAGATGGAATAAGTAAGTTTCCAAAGAATGATGGAATCGCCATTACAGCATAGGAATTAAAGATATTGGATCCCAAAACATTACCTACAGCTATTGCATGCTTACCCCTTTTTGCAGCAGACATACTGACCACTACTTCTGGAAGTGAAGTACCCAAGGCAACAAACGTAAGTGAAATAACTTCTGGACTGATGCCCACTAATTTTGATACTTCTTCTATACCCACTATTGTATACTTAGCTGCTACAAAAACCAAGCAGCCCCCTATCACTAATTTGATTATGTCTTTAAAATCTATTTCGGTTTTTTCTAAATCATCATCTTTACTGCCTGTGACAGAATTGACTAAAAATCCAACCAAGGCAATCAGATAAAGAATAGCCTCGATGGTACTAAAATGACCATCTTTAAGAGTAAACAACATCAAGAAAGCAGAGCCTAACAACAAAGGCATATCGACATCCCAAATATCAAAATCTAAGACAATCTTCTTCCCTACCATTGCTGTAAGACCAAGGACCAATAGTATGTTTGTAATATTGGACCCCACTGCATTACCTACAACTATCTCAGATGTTCCGCTAAATACGGACGCAATAGAAGCTGCTAACTCTGGCAATGAAGTACCAAATGCCACTATAGTGACACCAATTATAAATGGGGAAATTCCTAAAGCCAACCCTATCTTCTCCGCAGCATCTATGAAAATATCAGAGGCATACAAGAGTATAGCTAGACAAACTACCGTTAAAAGAATATAGCTGAGCAATGAATTAAGAATTTTTACTATATGATAATCAAAAGTAAGTCAAAATTATATCTATACTTTGGTTATATCAGTATAATTTTGTGTCACTATGACAAAGCCTCCAAAAGCTAGTGAAGAAAAGGAAATGAGCTTCCTAGAGCATCTGGAAGAACTGAGATGGCATATTATTAGATCCCTAATATCTGTGGTGGTATTCGGCACTCTAGTATTTATTTTTAAAGAGTTTGTTTTTGACAAAATCATTCTCGCACCTAAGAACTCTTCTTTTGCTACCTATAGGTTTTTCTGTGGTTTGTCAGAAATCACCTGCTTCTACCCACCAGAATTTACTATTACGCCAAGAGAGCTGGGAGAAGAATTTTTGATGCATATCAAGGTATCTATCTGGATCGGAATAATCATTTCATTTCCCTATATCTTCTTCGAAATATGGAAGTTCGTAAAACCTGGCTTGTATCCTAATGAGAAAAGTGCTGCACGTGGAATAGTCTTTATTTGCACTATACTATTTATGATAGGAGTGCTCTTTGGGTACTACGTTATCTCTCCTTTTGCAGTGAGCTTTCTCGCTGGTTATACTGTATCTTCTGAAATTATAAGTAGTCCTACTCTGGCCTCTTATGTCAACTATATGGTCATGTTTACGATACCCACAGGTATCATATTCCAACTGCCAGTGCTCGTATACTTTTTGTCTAGGATTGGGATACTTACTCCAGATTTTATGAAGAAATACAGACGGCATGCTATAATAGTAATACTACTTTTTGCGGCCGTAATCACTCCGCCTGATGTTATCACCCAGTTTCTTATAGGTATTCCAGTTTTCATTCTGTACGAACTTAGTATCAATATCTCAAGGAAAGCCGTTAAGAAGTATCACAGCGAGGAGTAGTACTATCTGGCTTCTAAAGTGATGAATGGACAGATAATTTCTTCCATCGAGATTCCACCATGTTGAAAGGTATCCGAGTACATACGATTGTAATGATTGTAGTTATTAGGATAGAGGAAAAATCTATCTTCTGTGGCGAAAATAAACTTGGAACTTATATTAGGTCGAGGCAAGCCTAATACATGTGGTTCTTTCCCTTCCAAAACTTCCTTCTGGTTATAGTTAAGATTCTTACCGACTTTGTATCTGAGGTTGGTTGTTGTTTCTCTGTCAGCAAGGACTTTAGAGGGTTGGCTGACTCTGATAGTGCCGTGATCGGTGGTAATAAACAATTTAATATCCTTGCTGGCTAGTGTTTGTAAGCTATTCCAGATAGGAGAATTATGAAACCAAGAACTGGTAAGTGATCTATAGCCTTTCTCATCAGAAGCAAGTTCTTTTAGTACCTCCATTTCAGTTCGGGCATGGGATAGCACATCTATAAAATTGTATACAATAACGGTAAGATCATTCTTTGTTACATTCAGAATATTATCCTGCAGTTGTTTGGCGTCTGAGTTATTGCGTATCTTATGATAACTCCATTTGAGTGGACTCCTAAAGTGCCTGTCAATCTGAGCTGCAAAGAGTTGCTCTTCATACTGATTCTTTCCACCTTTCTCATTGTCATTAAGCCAGTATTGTGGAAAGTTCTTTTGAATTTCATGCGGTGTCATTCCTGCAAAAATGGCATTGCGACTGTACTGTGTTGCCGTAGGCAAAATACTGTAGAAAATTTCTTCGGTGGAAATCCGATAGTACTCGTTTATAACAGGCTGAAGAATTCTCCACTGGTCAAATCTCAGG
>CAYNJK010000166.1:0-7383 GCA_964397575.1 uncultured Saprospiraceae bacterium | reverse complement strand
TATCTAATTCTTCGAGAGACTTTCCATTTTACAAACCCACTGTAGTTACCTTACCATTCGAAGCTAGTTCGGTAGAAGAGATAGAGCTCGAAACATCTTATCTGGATGACATCCTCTTTAGTCTCAACGAAGATTTCGAATCTTCTAATGTCTTTACCGCTGATATAGATAATGATACCAGTACCTTTCTTCAGGTAGTAGATGAATCTACATTTGGTTCTAAGGCTGGTAGGATAGACGTAAACACTGCAACATCACGCTTTCAGATCGCTACAAGTCGCTTATATCCTACCGATGTTTTGGGAACTTCTGAAGTATATCTGGAAATGAACCATAGAAATGAAGTAGGTTTTGCTATAGGAATTATTGGCCATCAAGATGGATTTGTGGAAACTATAGGAGTCATATCTTTATTTCCAACGGATGAATGGCGAAAGCTATATTTGGATCTTTCTCCTCACATTAATGCTGGTCTTTATGATAATTATCAGATTCTAATTGCAGGCTCTGGACTTGTCGAGACAGGTCAGATTTGGTTGGACAATCTTCGAGTAGTACATCTCTAATCTAAAGCCCAATCGCACTTCTCTAAACCTGCAAATGAATAACCGACGTCTAGTAGAACTCCAGTTTTATAGATTTTTTGATTGGTTGACTGCCGCAATAGCTTGGTCTTTATTTTTCATTTTTAGACATCGTATTATACAACCGGAGGCCAGTATATCCTCTATAATTTCTGACCAGAAATTAGTTATAGGATTACTTGTAATTCCACTTGGGTGGGTGATTTTGTATTCAGTTTTTGATAAGTATTCTGACATCTACAGGTACTCGAGGCTAGCAACTTTAAGACGGACTTTTCTACTATCTCTTGTCGGAAGTTTGTTTTTATTTTTCACTATTCTGGTAGACGATGCTACTGTGGCTCATACCAGTTATCTAAAGCCATTTTTAATCTTGTTTTCTTTGCATTTTACGATTACTACTACCTTCCGACTTTTACTGTTGACCTGGGCAAAAAGTAGAGTTAGGCAAGGAAAGGTTAAGTACAAGACCTTGCTAATAGGAGGCGAAGATTTGGCTCTGAAATTGTTTCAGGAATTAATGAATAATAACAAAGTTTTAGGACATAACGTTGTAGGCTTTATTAACGTAAATAACAAGGAGGGTGGAGTACTAGTAGACCATATTCCACATCTAGGTAGATTAGATAATTTGGATCAAATTATCGAGGAAAAAGAAGTAGAAGAAATTCTTATTGCCTTGGAATCTTCAGAGCATTCCCAGATTAAATCTATCTTAGATCAGCTCTATGATTACAGGGATATCCTATTGGTAAAAATCATACCTGATCTCTACGATATACTTTTAGGAAAGGTAAGAATGAATCATATTTATGGTGCTGGTCTCATAGTTATCGACCAACAATTGATGCCTAAGTATGAACAATTTCTTAAGCGAGTTATGGATGTTGTGGCGGCTTTTATACTCATACTTTTGTGTCTGCCGCTTTATGTGTTTGTTGCTATCAAAGTCAAGCTGTCTTCACCTGGTCCTTTATTGTTTAGGCAAGAAAGAATCGGTAAAAATGGAGTGCCTTTTGATATTTTTAAGTTTAGGTCAATGTATGTAGGTGCTGAGAAATCAGGACCTCAATTAAGCCGAGATCATGACCCTAGAATTACACCTTTTGGAAGGGTTATGCGTAAGTGGAGGTTAGATGAAATTCCTCAATTTTTCAACCTGCTAAAAGGAGACATGTCACTGGTTGGACCTAGGCCAGAAAGGCAGTTTTATATTGATAAAATTCTTGAACGTGAAAATCTGTACAAGCACCTACTAAAGGTACGTCCAGGGATAACATCTTGGGGTCAGGTTAAGTATGGTTATGCCTCAGATGTGGACCAGATGGTAAAGAGAATGAAGTATGACTTGATCTACCTTGAAAACATGTCTATCTCATTGGATATCAAGATATTATGCTATACCTTTCTGATACTTGTACAAGGAAAAGGCAAATAAGATGATTAAAAGATTCGGATTGATTGGGTTTCCTCTTAGCCATACTTTTTCTCCAGATTACTTCGCAAAAAAGTTCGCTCGTGAGGGTCTGAAGCATCAGTACGCAGCCTACGAAATTGATGATATTTCAAAATTAGATGAGGTGCTAGCAGATGATGTTTCTGGATTAAATGTAACGATTCCTTATAAGGAAAAAATCATTCCCTTCCTCGATACAATTGATGAGGGTTCTAAGGCTGTCGGTGCTGTAAATACCATTAAGATAAAGGATGGAAAATTACATGGCTTTAATACCGACGTTTATGGATTTCGTAACTCGTTAGTAAAACTACAATTGCCATTTAGTATTGAAGAATCAAAATCCATTATTCTCGGATCAGGAGGTGCTGCCAAAGCTGTGAATTATGTTCTAGATCAACTAGGATCTGGATGCACCTTGGTATCTAGAACTCTTAAAACTGGTGCAGATATAACTTATGAGGAACTGCAGGAAAAAGATTTAGCAGAATTTAATATTATTGTTAACACGACTCCATTAGGAACCTTCCCACAGGTAAATGCCATGGCCCCTATTTCTTATAATCAAATTTATTCAGATCATTTAGTTTATGATTTAATATATAATCCTGATAAATCATTACTTTTGGAAAGAGCAGAAGCACGAAATGCAGTTATAAAAAATGGTGCAGAGATGTTAATTTTGCAAGCTGAGAAGTCTTGGGAAATTTGGAATAATGAGTTGTAATTAAATATTTGCTAGTCTGATAGAAAAACATGGCAAACTCTTCATTTGAATATTTGGATCTTAACAATACTGAAATCGCATTCAGTTATAAATCTGACAAAGAATTAAAGCGATTAAGGTGGCTCTTCAGTGTGATGAATAATCCTGCTTTAGTTAAGTTAGGATCTTCAGTTACGCCATTACTTTTGAAGTATAATTTTCCTCTGGTTAAGCCCTTGGTGAAGGCTACAATTTTTAAACAGTTTGTCGGTGGAGAAAACATTCTGGATACGCAGCGAGTGATTGATTTATTATATCAACATAAAGCGTTAACCGTTCTTGATTATGGGGCAGAAGCAAAAACATCGGAAGAGGATTTGGATGCGGTTGTTGCGGAAATTTCTAGAGCTATCGAATTAGCAGCTTCTAATGTCTCTGTTCCTATTGTAAGTACAAAGATAACTGCTTTAGCAGACAATGAATTGTTGATAAAAATACAATCTGGTGAGCCTCTTACCGTAGAGGAAGAAGAACAACGAAAGAAACTGATTAGACGTATTGATACAATCTGTAAGAAGGCCTACGATCATAAGGTAGGTGTAATGGTAGATGCTGAAGAAAGTTGGATGCAAGATGCAATAGATGATTTGGTTTCAGACATGATGGAGAGTTACAATAAAAATCAAGTTATTGTATTTAACACCTTTCAGCTTTATCGGAAAGACAAGTATGATTTTCTTAAGTTTTCTTATGAAAAAGCTATGAGCCGCAATTATCTCTTAGGTGCAAAACTGGTAAGAGGCGCCTATATGCAAAAAGAAAGGGCCTATGCCGAAGATAATAACTTGGACTGTTTGATTCATAGTACAAAAGAGAATACTGATATTGATTATAATAAGGCATTGACCTATTGCATAGAGCATTACGAGCATATTTCCTCTGTTTGCGCCTCTCATAATTCTAAGAGCAATCTATTACAAGCACATCTAATAGAGAAAAGACAGTTAGATATAAAGCATCCTCATCTTAACTTCTGTCAGTTGTTTGGAATGTCAGACAACATTACGTTTAATTTAGCTCAAGCTGGTTACAATGTCGCAAAGTATGTCCCATATGCACCACTCAAGGAGGTAGTGCCTTATCTGATACGAAGAGCTCAAGAAAACACTGCGGTAACAGACGAGATGAGTCGGGAATTAAAACTTATTAGCAGTGAGATAAAACGAAGAGATATTTAGCTACCTAGTTTAATAAGCACCAAGTCTCAGTAAAACAAGAGTACAGGCATTTTCTGTTTTAATTCCAGCTTTTCTTGCTAATTCCGCTAATTCTGGATTCTCCGCACCTGGATTGAATATTATTCTTTTGGGTTTGGTATTGAGTATATAATCATAATACTCTTTTTGATTATCGATGCTGAGATACAAACTGATAGTATGTACATAAGATATTGCGGGCCTATCTAGAATTATCTCTATGTCCCGTATTTTCCCTTCTCTGATTCCAATAGGGAATACTTCGTGATTGTTCTCGTCCAAGGCCAGAACTGCTTTGTGCGAGTACCTCTGAGGATTGGGAGATGCGCCAAGTACTATAGTTCTTTTCATATTCTAATAGCTAAACCCTATCTATTCACTATAGGTTCACTCAGAAAGTCTTCATTTTGAGACATTTGGACTCTTTTCTGGACTAAAGCAAGTACTGTCTGTTTTCCAATCCTAGTCCTATTCAGCCTGAGTTACCGATGTAATCGCCTGTCATAGCATACAAACTGTGGAATGAACCCTGTATCCTATAACTACTCTCATATAAAATCAAACTCTCCATTAGATCATATCCCCTTTATTATTTGTAAAACACTTTACATTTTTTGGGCTTATCGACACAGTTATGACAAGTAGCTGTCATTAACGGAATTCCTATTAGTGTAGAGCTTTTGTCTACTGTCCATACTATGTAACAATAAAATCTCTCCTGCGGGAGACCTTAAAATGATTGTAAAACACCTATTAATATTTGTTATAGCTCACTGTGGTGGTATGCCTACTGGTTCTGACTACACAGCTACTTCTAATAACAGTACTCCATTTACGGAATGCAGTACTGAATCTACTCAAGTATCTAGCTCTACTCATAGTTGTTACACAACCCCACTTACTACCACAAGTCGAAGAGTACAATTTGCAGTCCATGAGATTGTAGTGCCTTCATTACATGGAAACTATCTCTATAGTAAAATTTTAAAGCTAGATAAAGGTGTATATGCAGCATATATACGAAAAGAGAAAAGTAATACTGAAATAAGAACAAACCTTACATCGGCCCTCATGATTAGCATGACTGGGCCTAAAGGTCATTTAATTATATGAGAAACCTAATTTTTATTTAAAACCTAATTACTGAGAAAAATTTTATGGAAATGAACAATTTATTTCACTCACTTTACAGGAATGTAAGCTTCATAGTTCTGCTATGTTGTCTTGGCGTTTCTGTTTCACAAGCTCAAATTACTTGTGGTGGGAATGTTGCAATTGAGACCATTGCAAAAGGTCTTCTAGATGACAACGACAATTGTGTAAGCGTACCAACAGCTGATATGCTTGGTGCACATGTCGAAGTCTGGATAGAAGACCATGATTGCAGTGGTAATTTACCGAATAGTATACAGTTATCGGCCGGTGGCCAGACTGTAACTGCTAATGGAGTAATGGCTGTACAAACTTCTAATTCTAGTGTAGCAGAGTATATCTATAGGGCATATATCCCTGGTAGATATAATCAAGTTTGTATTTCTAACCTTCAAGGTTGTAATGATGCAACCAGTATGGCTATTTATGTCGAGCGATCACGAGCAAATGCTGGTGCTACTCTGATCCAATTTGATCAAGAGTTTCACCTGAACGGCTGTTTGTCAAGGAACGTTCTTCTGAATCAGTCAGATGTCGCAAGAGATTTCGACATTATGATACCTATTCACGAGAAAGCCGACGATGGCAGAGAAGTACAAATCATTATCGAAGCTCGAAATGGGAACACTGTACTTAGTACTGTAGATCGAACTTTTACCAACCAGAATGCTGGTGAAGAAGCATCTTTGTACAATCTGTCTATTACAGCAGCTAGAAATGCTGATAGACTGAGAGTTCATATATGTTCTCCTACAAATAACGGTGATTCTTTTGGTGCGGGTTCAGTAGCGTTGTCTACAAATTTTTGTGATAGTCCGTGCGAGGTATCTTGCCCACGTAATGTTACTATTAGTTGTGATGACTCTGTAAATCCATCCAACACAGGTCAACCTACTCTAGATGGAGCAAGTTGTTCTAACGCAGTAGTTACATTTTTTGATGAATTTGATGGTTCACAATGTCCAAGTGTAATAACTAGAACTTGGAGAGTAAGTTCTGAATCAGTTCAGAACGAGTCTTGTGTTCCTACAAGAATAGCATATTACGATTTTACAGATAACGGAAGAAACTTATGTAGTGTTAATGGTGGTGATCCTTTACAAAGAGGGGCACCAGTAACAGAAAGAAATAGAGAAGCTTGTAATCAATCGGTAACTAGAGTTACAAAAGAAAGAAAAAGTTCATGTGTAAGAGGACCTTTTGGAAATTCAAACGAAGCAGTTTGTGTAGGAGGTCAAGATACCAACAGATTTGTATCTAATAATAATGATGCAACAGTATTTGAAGTAAGCTTTCCAAGAGGAGATGAAGGAAGTCTGACGGAGTTTTGCTTTTATGAAAGAGCATCTGAGACAAATGAAAACTTTGGAAGAAACTACCCACCAAGAAATTTTGGAATTAGAGTAACCAAAGATGGACAACAAATCCTCTTAAGAGATGGATTTAATACTATGAGTTCTTGGAATCAAAGATGTATTGATTTCAGCAATGAATCTGATTTTGAATTCGGACCTAATAGTGCAACGACTTTCAGAATAGAACTTTTAGGATATAATCCTAGAGAGGACAGATCTGATGATGACCAAAATATCTGGGAACTTGATGAGTTTAGCTTATTTGGCTGCTGTGGTAACACATCTGAGCCAGTGACATATGTTGAGACTTGTACTCAGACAATAACTATTAATGATACTGAGAGACCTACTATTTCAGGAGTCCCTGCAGATATCACTCTTAGTTGTTCTGATGATATTCCAGCCGTTTCTACTGATGTAGTGGCTGATGATAATTGTACGTTTGATACTTCTTTCAATGAAGAAATAACAGGTGATGAGCCATGTGACTACGTTATAAGAAGAACTTGGACTGCGGAAGATGCCTGTGGTAATTCTCGTAGTAGAACGCAAACTATAACTATTGTTAATGATATTGCTGCATCAATAGATAGTGATGTAGATGAAATTTGCGAAGGAGAGCCTGTAGAATTGACTGCAAGTGCCTCTGGTGGATGTGAAGGCTTCACTTACCTTTGGAGTACCAATGCTACCACAAGTTCTATTACAGTTAATAATGCACAAGCTGGAACTCAAACATACACAATAACTGTGACGGATAGTGATGGTTGTTCAGATGTCGCAAGTGTAGATGTGGATGTTAACCCTCTACCTCCAGTGACAAATGTTGCGTCTACAGATGAGACTTGTGAAGAAGAAAATGGTACTATAACCA
>CAYNJK010000165.1:0-7397 GCA_964397575.1 uncultured Saprospiraceae bacterium | reverse complement strand
TCTAGGTGCTAACGTTGAAGTAGGAAAGTGCATTATTCTTTTCGGATCATCAGGTTTTGCTATATCGTATACTTGTAAGCCGTCATAATAGTAGGCTACATACAAAAAGTTATTATGTATGATTTCGTTGTGCGGTATGGAAAAGATACTTTCATTGTCTGCATCCACAAGACTTGTAACTTCTATGTCAGGTAGACTGGAAACATCCATAATTTTTACAGCTCTGTTCCATGTCTCATCGGCAAGCACATAGGTCGTGCCATCGGCTGACAACCAGCCAGAGTGATTATAGCCTGAGTCTGGATAATCAGCCGTAGAAAGAGCTGCCAATTCTATAGGCTCTAGAGGGTCTGAAAAATCAGCGACTACCATTCCGAAATTACCAGCATTGATATAAGCAGTATCATTTCTTACAAAAATATCATGAGCATCACCTAGAATAAAATCTCCTATATCTGTATAAGACCTGATTAACTCTGGCTGAGTAGGGATAGAAAGGTCAAAAGTTCTTAATTGCACTAGAGGCAAGCTCTCACCAGCTGTCGTACAACAATAAAGTATCGCCGAACTAGTATCTATAAAGATGTTATGACTGCGCCGTATAAGTTCTTTGGAATCGTAGACTACCGGTACTGAATCTGGCAGGAAAGACAAGTCCATAATCTGCAAGGTAGATTCATTGCCTTCATCACTTACAGCGTAGAGATAGCCTTGGTAGTCATGATAATCTCGGTGTATAATCACCGGACCGGTGGAACCACCTTCTATAAGATGCAGATGATCAGGTGCTGTAGGGTCCGTAATATCTATGAAGTGGGTGCCGGAGGTGCTGCCTATAATGGCATATTCTCTGTTTCTAGCAGCATATCCCCATACTTCATTGTAGGCATTACCAAAGACTGCGGAGCTTACTAAAGTGGAATCGGACCAACTGCCTAGCAGCCTTCCCTCTTCTTGCGCTGATACCTCTGAATTGGCAAAGAGTAGAAAAGAAGCCAACAAGATATTTAAAACCTGAACTTCATATTTAGACATAGTTGCAAAGATACCTTTATCTATACTTATATAATCAAGCAAAAGCTAATGAGATCTAAATAAGAGTTTAACGCTGACAAACTTTGTTTTGGTTGATTTCTAGGTATTTTTGTATTAAAGTAATTTATAATTTAAACAAAACACGTTTGAGAAATATGAAACTCAAAAAAGTCCACAGCTTAGAAAAAAAGGCAGAAGAGATATGGATAGTGTCTCCAGACTTACACTATGATACAGAGAATGACACTTTTATGAATATCGTGAAGCATAACCTTCATGCCGGTAAGAAGTATAGATATATAGTTCCTGCAACGACATCTGTAAGCAAGCATATAACCAAGTATCAGAAAGACCAGACGATACCCAAGGATATGACTCATGAAATGTTTCTCATCCTACCAGAATCTGAGTTTAATCCATTTTTGAATGAATTAGCCATCTATAATCCAAACACTACTAAACCAGTCGCCTGTCTATCTGTATGGAAAGATGCCGATACTGACGATGAGGTCATTGAGATCGATAAAGAAATGACCAAGTTGCTCATAAAGAAGTTCAAAAGCATCTGGAAGAAATATAAGCGGACCACTCCTTAAGTCTGATTGGTCTGATTCTTTATTAAATAAATTATTAGATCATGAATAAATTTCCATTATTGATTGTTGCTCTGGTGACAGTGTTTTTTTGTAGTTGTAATGATGACGATGTAATTGAACAGTTGGACTTTAGGTCAGAATTTGTAGGTGTCTACGATTGTACCAAATCCACCCGTTCTTTTGGTGATACTAATTTCGTAACCGAAATAGAGGTCGTTGTTACTCTAGATTCACTAAATGCCAACAATGTTATTGTCAATGATATCTCATTCCCCATTAATGAAGAGGGTAGGTATAACGCTAACTTAGACGGTAATTACTACGATCTGAGTTTGGCAGATGATAGAATAAGATGGGAGATAAATACTTTTATCCCTGAAGGAATAGCCTTGCCTTGCTTTATACAAGGTGAAAAGCGGTAGAATTAAGACAACTGGCCTGATTAGGCTCAGTATAGAAACTAGAAAAGGAGGTTTTGCATAGACAATGTAGGACCTCCTTTTGTATTAGGCTATCTAGATTTACAAGAAGCTACCATGATCCACCACCTCCACCAAACCCTCCTCCTGCACCGCCTCCAGAAAATCCTCCACCACTACTAGAAGAACCAGAGCCTGGCGCTGGTTGCGGAAAACTAGTGAAGACACTGGCTATGACAGGTATATTTAGATCATTGCTGAAGTCTTTCCAGCTAGGTCTGGATGCAGACTGCGATCCTACCGTATTTAAGCCATTAGGGACTCCATTGTAATTGTCATACCAGGCAGGCGGCGGTATATTCATTTCATCCATTTTTCTGATCCAGGTCTTATCTATTCCGAAAGCTATTGCATAAGGATACATCTGTTGTATATAATCTGGATGATCAGCTATGAGTTGAGACATCTTGGTCTGATCACCGTTTTTTAGAAATTGCTTGAGGCCGAGCAATTCCCTTTTTATACGGAGACCTTTCTCACTTAGCTTAGGCTGAGAAGCATGAATGACTATCAGCACCAGGCCTAAGATAGCGAGGCTCACAGCAAGGAAGACATCGCTTAAGATAGCTCCAGATACAACGGCTGAGATACACAGCACAATGCCCATGACCAGGAAGAGGCCTTTGTGGAACAAATTATAGTTGTCGGTATCGAGGAGTGCTCTTTGGAGGATATCTTTCTTGATATGGTTTTTCATTTTAGCGACTTGTGCACCTAGTTTGGTGTTCAGTTCTTCTAGCATTACTAAGTCCTCATTTTCAAAAATCTTATCGAAAAGAGCTTTTTGGAAGTAAGGGAGCTGGTCTGGTAGTGCCTTTATTTTTTTGAAATATAGCACATCTGGTCCAGTAAGAATTTTCACATATCCTTGATTTGCCCAGTAAGGCAATAACGAAATGATGTCCTCAGTATTGACCTTATTGTCATAGTATGCTCCTACAATCGGAGGAGAGAAGTTTTCAGGAGAGAAATAGTGATCTTCTATTTCTCCTAGGGGCTCTGACTTAGATCTAGCTCTATAATAGCCAAAAGTGAGCATGGAGAGTAGTAAAGGGATAAGCCACCCTTTTTTTCTCTGAGCCGCTGCTAAGGAAAAAGGGTGGACAGGTTTGGCGACATAGCCCAATGGTAATTTTAGAGCTATAGTAGCATTATCCTCTGCAGGAATACTAGTAAGTGAGCGCCCTGTAAGAACCTTGTCACCCAAGCTAAGACTTACATGCTTATTGCGTTCTCCTGCAGCTCCTGTCATCATAGAAACGTCTTCTTCAGTTACACTGAGGTCATCAGGCAGTGAAATCCTGTAGCTAAGCTTTTTGATTTCAGTATCCCAGCCGCTGACCAGATTGTATTGGAATGCAATATGGTCATCGGCATAGATGAAGGCATTAGCAATCCTATAGCTGAGCTGATATTTGTGTTTACCTGTGAGGTATTTATCTGCTTGTCCGATTCTAATAATATAGTCATTCCCTTCACTTAGTCTTTTGTACTTATGGTCTTTTACTTTGATTTTGGATAAGCTTATGTTTTGGGACTTACCATTGATTTTATATTTCTTGGGAATGTTCCGGAAGATGCCTCTTCTTTTTTCGAGGAAGTCTACCTCTATGGTTTCTTCTATATTATAGTAACCATCTCTGGATAGCTCTATATTGATATCAAAGTTTTCTATGATATAGCCTTGAGAGAAAACACAAGAGCTAAGGAGGAGTATTCCTAATATTAGGGTTTTGGTCATGCTCTTTCTATGTATTAAAAAAAGAAAACCCCCAAAAACTTAAAGTTGATGGGGGATTTGATTTGTTACGAATCTAGTCTCTTTTGTTGTTTGAGGACTTTGTTTTTTTCCTTCATCGCTTCTCCTATTTGCTGTGAAGCTATAAATGAGGTTGTCATTTCAGAGAGCATATCTGAGCCTGCATTGGGCGAGTTAGGCATTAGAATAAGATTACTGTTGGTATTCTCACCCATAGATTGTAAGGTGTCATAGTGTTGCGTAACTACTATCAGAGCTGAAGCTTCTTGGCTATTGATGCCTACATTATTTAGTACTTCTACACTTTCTTCTAGTCCTTTAGCGATCTCTCTTCTTTGGTCTGCGATACCTTGACCTTGCAGTCTCTTACTTTCAGCTTCTGCTTTGGCCTTGGCGACGATTCTTATTCTTTCCGCTTCACCTTCGTATTCTGCAGCTATCTTTTCTCTTTCAGCGGCATTGATACGATTCATAGCTTCTTTTACTTGCTGATCAGGATCTATATCTGTTACTAGTGCTCTTACTATTTGGTAACCATAGTTATTCATTGCTTCTTGCAGTTCATTTTTGATGGCATTGGCGACATCATCTTTTTTGACGAATACATCATCTAGTCTCATCTTAGGTACCTCGGCTCTTACAACATCGAAGACATAAGAAGTAATCTGATCATGAGGATTCTCTAGTCTGTAGAATGCATCATAGACGCCATCAGCCAATACAAGAAACTGTACAGAAACCTTAATTCTAACGAATACGTCGTCAAAAGTTTTTGTTTCTACATTAACATCTAGTTGCTGGGTCTTCAGATTTATTCGTCCTCTGACTTTGTCTATGACTGGAATCTTGAAATGGAGGCCAGGAGATTTTATGCTATGAAACTTACCCAGACGTTCTACAACAGCGGCTGTCTGCTGCTTTACTGTGAATAACCCAGAGGAAAGTATGAGAAAACCGATGAAAAACAGTGGGATTAAGTAGACTGGAATTGGAGGCATAGTTTATAAAGTTTATTAGTTAGTGATGCTTTTATAACAATTAGCTCAGTCAATATAATTCAAAATTGTAATAATTCTTATACGATCATGGAAGGAATCTCCTCCAATGGGCGGTCTTAATCGACTAATATATAATGAGACATTCTGTGTTTTCTTGCGTTACAATTGTCTAAACCCTAGAGTATCAGTCGTCTATTGCGCTTTTAGAGGATAATTAATGGAATGTGAAGAGCACGATAAGAAACAAGTCCTTAGAAGTAATTTAGTAAATTGCGACCGCGTTTTAGAAGCCTTATTTTCTGAACAAATAGCCATAGAATGAAAGCGAACGTATATCTAAGCTGTCTGATTATTTCCCTCTTTTTGGGAAGTTGCGTAAACGATACCACAAACAATGATACTGTAAATGCTGTAACAGCACCTGAAAAAGCTACTACCTCTAACAATTCCAAGCTTATAACAGCACAGAATACAAAGCCGAGTACGCCGCAGGCTGCACCACAAGCTGCACCACAAGCTTCTCAGAATAAGAAACCAGTAGCAACTGATGTAGCGCAACAAAGACCCACTGAAAATATAAAAGTCACTATGCCAGACGGCAGCCAACAAAAGCCACAAGTAAAGCGACAAATAAAGACCCCTAATCCCAACAATCCCAATAAAGCAAGTCAACAGTTACAAAAGACAGCTAATAAAAAGCTGGAAAAATCACTTGCACATTATGGTAAGTTGCTACCTGCTGCCTGTGATTTACTTACACCAGAATTTGTGTCCGAGGTGATAGGAGGTGTAGATATATCTCAGGTCGTAGTAAAAGATGGATCGGGTAAGAATGCCGTAGATGCCAAAGCCTGTTTCTTTAAGTGGGCAGACAAAGGCAATCCAAACGGAGGTGTACTGCTACAAGTCCAGAGAAACTCCATACCTGATGAGTTCCCAGACTGGGCTTCGTACTACATTAATGGTAAAGTAAATCAAGGTGATCGTACTCCAGATGGTTCTGTAACTCACAGGTACAAAAGATGGGATGGAATGGGTCAGGCAGGTGCCTATAGCTATGACCTGGCCAGATATACATGGAGAACCGAGTCTGATCATGTATTTATGGTCGCCTTCAATTTGCAATCTTCAGAAGCTGAACAACTTATCTGGGCTGAGAAATTAGGTAATGAAGCCATGAAGAAATTCAAGGTACTAGACAAATAAATATCGCTGATGCTTAAGTCACTCAGTATAGAAAACTATGCAATTATTTCGAGAGTCGATATAGATTTCGATTCCCGCCTCAATATTATCACTGGAGAAACTGGTGCTGGAAAGTCCATTATTCTAGGTGCTCTAGGACTGGTCATGGGACAAAGAGCGGACAGTAAAGTGCTTTTCGATACCCAGAACAAGTGCATAGTAGAAGCCACCTTTACTAATTATAACAAAGCTGTAGACGGGCTGCTATCTTCTCATGACTTGGATAGCGAGCAAGAACTTATAATCAGAAGAGAAATAACCACATCTGGCCGTTCTAGGGCTTTTGTCAATGATACGCCAACTAAACTGGAGGTGCTGCAAAAACTTAGCCTAGAGCTTATAGATCTGAATCAGCAATTTCAGATTATCGAAATTCAAAATAAAAACTTTCAACTAAATCTGATAGATGCACTTGCAAGTACAGAAACCCAACTTGCCAAGTACAAGACTTTGTACAAAGCCTTGAGGTCTGATCAGCAGGAGCTAGAGGAACTCATCGCTATGGAATCCTCCCAGATGAAGGAGTTAGATTTTATGAAGTTTCAGCTAGGTGAATTGGAGACAGCGGCACTTACTGCTGGAGAACAAGGTCAGATGGAAGGCGAGATGACCTTACTGGAGAAAGCGGATGATATTGCTTCACTCATGGAAGAAACCAAGTTTGTCTTAGTAGATTCTGACTCCAACTTAAGGGATAACTTTGCAGCCCTTGCTAAGAAATGGTCCGCTTTTAAAGAAGTAGACCCATTGGCAACGGAGTCTTACGAAATACTCGTAGAACTGCAAGAACAAATCACAAATCTCTACAATCATGCTGATGCAGTAGAGGCAAAGGTAGAAAGTAACCCTTCTAAGTTGATGGAGTTGCGTTCTCGATTGGATACGATTTACACTTTGCAGAAGAAACATGGAGTTCAAAATATTGCTTCTTTATTAGACATCCAGACCGCACTTTCGGACAAACTAAATCAGATTACAAACCGTACAGATATCATCAGCAAGCTAGAGCAGAAAATAGCTGACGCAGAGAAGGAGCTGAAGAAATTGGGCGGAACACTGACTAAGAAGCGCAAGAAAGTCTTTGCACAGTTAGAAAAAGATGTGAATGCCAAGCTGCAAGCCCTATCTATGGGTTCTGCTCAGATAAAAGTCTCACATGTGCCGGCAGAAAAATTCAGAGCTGATGGAATGGATGATATTTCCATTCTCTTCAAAGCCAATAAAGGCACTGACTTTCAGCCGATAAAGAAGGTAGCTTCAGGGGGAGAAAGTGCCAGACTTATGT
>CAYNJK010000164.1:0-7405 GCA_964397575.1 uncultured Saprospiraceae bacterium | reverse complement strand
CCATAGAGAGTACAAACTCATCCAGATCTTCGGTGTATTTGTAACAGGCATAGATCATGTTTACACCGAGGATGCCTATTGCTTCTTGTTGTAAGTGATTGCTTTGGTCTTTGAGATTGACATGTATTACTAAGTCATTAGGAGGGCCTTCTGGTGTCAGTTGGAATCGTACGCCTAGCCAGCCACTGCCATTGATGGTACGCTTGTAGTTAATGGCAGCTACCGTATCAGCAAATACAAAGAATGAAGAATCAGGTCTGACCTCTGTAAGTCTTTCCGTCATCAGATTGTACTCGTGGTCCAGCATTTTGTAGAGCCTGGACTCGCAGACATATCTACCGCTTTCTTCAGGTCCATAGATAGAATCAGAGTAGGTCTTATCATAGGCGGACATCGTTTTCGCGATGGTGCCTACAGCAGCACCCGCTTGGAAGAAATTTCTAGCAACTTCCTGTCCAGCACCTATTTCAGCAAAAGTCCCATAGATCTTTTTGTTGAGATTAATGTTGAGCGCTTTTTGCTCAGGTTTTAGTATATGTCTCTTATTATCTTCCAAGTTTAGATTTTAGACTCTAAAGATATATGAAATAAATATAATATAAGAAAGCTGAGATCTACGCAAAAAAAAAGCGGCACCTTGAGGTAGGTGCCGCTTAGAAAATTTATTTCTGAAATTATTATTCTGTAATAATCAATTTCTTTACAGTGATTTCTTCACCATTTCTAAATCTTAAGTAGTAAACACCAGCATCCAAATCACTACCATCAAAGTTTCTTACAACCTTGTTAGAGATAGTACCTAGATTCTCTAGTCTGATAGTTCTGCCTAAAGCATCTGCTAGCTCCATAGAAATATCCTTTGGTTGTTCGAATTCTAAAGTGATATTCGCAACACCATTTGTAGGGTTAGGATATACACTGATACCTTGATCTAGTACAGGATCTATAGTGCTAGATAGACCATTTTGCTCTGCTTCGAAAACAGTCGTTTTTTCTGCATTGAAACTTCTACCATCTTGTCCTATGAAAGAACTAACAATACTCATATTGTCTATGTTAAAGTCATCCGGAACGATAGCTGAGAAAGTATGTGTTATAGTTCTTCCTTCTACGTCAGCATAAGCTCCTTCTAGACCTAGAGTTGGCGTAAGTAACATTCTTGCTACTCTGTTGTATATCATTTCGTCTGCAGGAACTGGGTTGGCCAATGTTTCGAATCCACCCATAGGTCCTTGTCCACCACCAGAGAAGGCATTTTGCTGAGCAAATCCTGCATTGGTTCCGATAACACCATCTTCTGTCAATCCTACAAGTAATCTAGTGTTGTCTCTAATTGCTACCAAGAAGAAATCAGTGGTTACTTGGACTATTAAGTTTCTTGTTTCAGGGTCGAAAGAAGCACCGTGAGATAGAGAAAGAATAGGTTCTGTAACTGCACTATTAACAAAAGTCTCTTCTATGTTTTCTGCAAAGTTCAGAAGATCAGGATCTCTTTCTGTCCATACTAATCTCTGGAAGTCAGCAATAGGAAGTAATTCTAATGCTAGATTCCACTCTTCATTAGTCATAGGGTCTAGACCAAATGCATCATTGTGTACAGAGATACCTACAAATTGGTCAGGATACTTGTTCTGCATGTAATTCATGTATACATGACCGATAGGAGATAGCTCTGCAGCTCTACCAGTAGTCTCTTCTACCCATACCTTTTTGTCAGGATCCGGAATAAATCCTGTCAGTGTAAGTGGAGTAACATTGTTACAAGTATTGTCATCAGTTGCACCATTCACATTTCTTATTCTCATCAGAGCAACTTCAGTTCCTGGTGTATAGACATAAGGCACTTCTACTTGTATTGGTGCTAAGGTCTGAGGAGGAAGAACAAAAGAAAAATCTTCAGTAAAAGATATTCCAGGTCCTTCTAATTCTAAAGTGAATGACTCTATATTATCAACTCCAATGTTACCAACATTAAGCTCTAGATTTTGCTGAGTACCTACTATTCCAAAAAAATCGGATTGGTTGACACCAATGCCTCCATCTACATCTACAGCTCCTACAGCTATTGCATCTATCTGAACATCTACTGAGGCTGCATCTGGATTATGCTCGAACTCGACGTTGTCTACATATGCATCAGAGTTGCCATCTAATGGGAATAAGTTCATTGCGTAGATTTGATTGTTTTCATCTGCATTTACAAATGATCCCAAGCAATCTCCATTGACAAACATTCTCCATAGATTTTCAGTAAGGTTTATTTCCAACTCTATGTTCATCCACTCGTTAGGTGTAAAAGCATTTGTGAAAACGATTTGCTGACCGTTATCTACTTCGAAAATTCCAGTTTCTCTTAAGAAACACTGTAATACCCAGTTTCCATCCGAGGGAATAAGATCTGAGCCTTGGAAATTAAAATAAGAGTTTCTGCCTTCCGTGATTAAGATATCGAAAGCCACTCTGAATGTACCCGAGGTGTACTGATCGCCACCGAAAATATGTAGTATATCTATGTCTTGGCCTCCAGGAAGATAAAGTGAGTTATTTCCAGAAGCTGCTTGTACATCAGAAATAGTAGCATCCTGGACAGGATTGGCATTAGGGTCTTGTGGCCATAATTCCCAAAACTCCGGGTCTAAGCTTGTAATGCCTTCTCCTAGTGGATAGCTATCAAAATTTTCTGAATGCGTAATCTGCCCAAAGAGAGCAGCAGTGAAAAACAACGAAACAAAAAATAGTAAAAAAGTTCTCATAGTGTTTAAATTGATTAAGCCATTAAGTTAATCAATCTTATTGTGGTAACAAGCGCTTTTTCCTAAAAAATAAAAATTTGTATTTGGACGACAGATTGAGGATGAGGCTGTAGCAAATTTTATAAAAAACCATGATGCGTATATATCTGACTATCAAAAAAATATATATATAATTTTCTTCATACATATCATCCATCTAAATGACATATTTTTGTAACCGCAATAAAGAAAACAACTGATGTTTCCAGAATATGATGTGATTGTCGTCGGGGCAGGCCATGCCGGTAGTGAGGCTGCCGTTGCTGCTGCAAATATGGGTGCCAAAGTACTGCTTGCTACTATGAATATGCAGACCATTGCACAGATGAGTTGTAATCCAGCCATGGGCGGTGTTGCTAAAGGTCAGATAGTAAGAGAAATAGATGCACTAGGGGGCTACAGTGGTATCGTTACAGATCATACCATGATACAGTTCCGTATGCTGAACAAGTCTAAAGGTCCCGCGATGTGGAGTCCTAGAGCTCAGAGTGACAGAATGCTCTTTGCCCGCAAATGGCGAAATATGCTCGAGGCCAACCCGCAGATAGATTTCTGGCAAGAAATGATAAAAGGACTGATCGTGAAAGATGGCCGATGCCAAGGTGTTGTAACCGGAATAGGTCTGGAAATACCAGCGAAATCTGTCGTGCTTACAAATGGGACCTTTCTCAATGGTCTCATTCACATAGGAGAAAAACAGTTCGGTGGAGGGCGAGCTGGCGAACGGGCAGCAACAGGAATCACAGAACAACTCGTAGAACTTGGCTTCGAATCTGGAAGAATGAAAACAGGAACACCTCCTAGAGTGGATGGTCGTAGTCTCAACTGGGATATAATGGAAACTCAGCCCGGAGATACAGAGCCCTCAAGGTTTTCTTACACAGAAACTCCAGTGCTGGAAGACCAAGTGCCTTGTCATATCACTTATACCAATCAGAAGGTCCATGATACCCTAAAGGAAGGTTTTGACAGATCTCCTATGTTCAATGGAAGGATAAGAGGTCTGGGTCCGCGTTACTGCCCGAGCATCGAAGATAAAATAGATCGCTTTTCTGACAGAGACAGACATCAGTTGTTTGTAGAACCAGAAGGAAGAGATACCTGCGAAATCTATGTCAATGGCTTTTCCTCTTCCCTGCCAGAAGACGTACAATACAAAGCCATGCTTAAGATTCCTGGTTTTGAAAACGCAAAGATGTTCAGACCTGGTTATGCTATAGAATATGACTTCTTTCCACCGACACAGTTAGATATAAGTCTGGAAACTAAGTTGGTGGACAATCTCTTCTTCGCAGGGCAAATCAATGGCACTACCGGATACGAAGAAGCTGCTTCCCAAGGCTATATGGCAGGAATGAATGCTGCCCTCAAAGTCAAGGAAGAAGATGCTTTTGTGCTGAAAAGATCTGAAGGATATATCGGCGTACTCATAGATGACCTGGTAAACAAAGGGACGAAGGAACCTTATAGAATGTTCACTTCTAGAGCGGAGTATAGAATTCTCCTGCGCCAGGATAACGCGGACCTAAGACTAACTCATCTTGCAAAAAAAGTCGGTATCGCTGGCCTGGATGCACGACTGGAAAGGGTAGAGCACAAGAAAGCCGCAGTCAAAGAAATAAGAGAGTTCTTTAAGAAAACAAGCATAGGACCTGATGATATCAATAACTATCTGAACTCAATAGGTTCTTCTCCACTGAGCCAAAAGGTCAAGTTGCTTGGCGTCTTAGGAAGACCTAGAATAGATATTCCTGCTCTCGCAGAGCAATTCCAGCCGCTTAGAGATTTTCTTCAGAATTATGATAAGGAAGTCGTGGAGATGGCCGGTACTGATATCAAGTATGAAGGCTATATCCAAAAAGAACAGCAGTTGGCTGATAAGATGCTGCGCTTAGAAGGTGTCCGTCTGGAAAGGGATATTGACTATAACAAGTTCTCTGCCTTGTCAGCAGAAGCAAGAGAGAAGCTCAATGAGATAAAGCCCAGGACCATAGGGCAGGCTAGTCGTATCAGTGGTGTCAGTCCCAGCGACGTGAGTATTCTACTTGTGCATAAAGGGCGATAGGTTTGTGACTTTGGTTGTTGAATACTAAATAGCAGAGAACTGAGCTGTTCCAGAGCTATTTTCATATCCATGAGGAACTTGCCATTCAATAACAAGCCATTTTTCCTAGTCGCTACTAAGCCGCTTTTTTTCATATCGAACGTAGAGAGAGTATTAAGTTGTAATTATCTCTGCACCATCACTTATGCGGACATCAATAAACTCCGGTTCTATAGAAAAAGAATTTTTGTATTGCTTTGTGATTTCAGCTTTGATAGTAGGCACCTTTGATTTGTGTACAAGATTAATTGTACTGCCACCAAAACCTCCACCCATCATTCTTGCGCCCAATACACCGTCTAGCTCTTTCGTTCTGTCCACTAGAAAATCTAATTCTGGACAACTAACTTCATACTTTTCTGACAAACCTTGATGGCTGTCATACAATAGTTGACCACAAGCCTGCCAGGCCTTCTCTTTTAGCGCCTGGACAAAGGATCTAACTCTGGCATTCTCAGCTACAACGTACTGGGCTCTGTTTCTAACTGTGTCCGACTGAAAGGTGATTGCATCTAGCTGCGAGTAGTCATGGATGTCACTCAGATGCTTTACACTTGGATGTAGTTGTTGTATGTCAGCCAAGGCTTGTTGGCATTCCAGTACGCGATTATTATAACCAGAGGTAAGGTGATTGTGTTTGACACATGAGTTTATAACTAACCAACAATACTCGCTTTCTGGTAGTTGCACATATTCATATTCTGAACTATTACAATCCAGCAGCATCACATGATTCTCTTTGCCAAATAATGATGCAAACTGATCCATGATCCCGCCCTTAATTTCTAAAAAATTATGATTGGATGAATTAGACATTTTAATCAGTTCCCAGTTGTTTAGTTGGCTTGCCTTAAATAATTCAGAGAGACCTACCAGTATAGCACATTCCAATGCTGATGACGAACTTACCCCTGCACCCATAGGCACTTCACTTATAAAAGCACAATCAAACCCTTCTAGTTGTATCCCTCTTCCTTGGAACTCTATTAGTATTCCTATTAGAAAATTCACCCAAAGCTTATTTGACTTTTGCAATTGACTAAGGTGGATGGTGTAGGTGTCTTTTAGGTCGAGGGCGAGGGCATTTATGGTGCTGGTGCCATTAGGTCTATAGGCAAAGTATAAACACTTGTCTATGGCTCCTGGCAATACCAAACCGTTATTGTAGTCCGTATGTTCTCCAATGAGATTTATCCTGCCAGGTGCTTTGGCGACTGAGAATTTTGGTGCAGAGCCTAGAGCAGTAGTTAAACTATCGAAAATATAATTAGGTATGCTCATAGGTGTCTGGATATTATATAACCAGGTAAGTACTCCTTGGAGAACCTGATTTAGCTTGCACAAGCTGGTTCTCTTTGTGACAATTTATTTAGTTCGCCTGAAACACTAACAGACACAGTCGACCAAGGTGCCTATCTTTTCTCCTTCAGCTACTCTTAATAAGTTATTATCTTTATTTATATCGAAGACAATGATTGGGACATTGTTTTCGTGACACATTGTAAAGGCTGTCATGTCCATGACCTTTAGATTGTCATTAATAACTTTTGTAAAAGAAATGGTGTCATACTTTGTGGCAGTAGGATCCTTTTCAGGATCTGCTGTATAGATGCCATCTACGCGGGTACCTTTGAGAATAACATCAGCTTTTATTTCGCTGGCTCTCAGTGCTGCTGCGGAGTCAGTAGTAAAATAGGGTGAGCCGGTTCCTCCTGAAAAAATGACTACCCTGCCTTTTTCCAGATGTCTGATAGCACGTCTTCTGATATATGGCTCAGCGACTTCTTTCATTTCCAGAGCAGATACGAGTCTAGCGTAGATGCCATGCTCTTCCAAGATGCTGGCCAAGGCTATACCATTGATAACGGTTGCGAGCATGCCCATATAATCTCCCTGGACACGTTCTATACCGCTATCTTCAGCTTGCAGACCACGAAAGATATTACCCCCACCTATAACTATGGCTGTTTCTATCCCCTTGTCTACAATCTTCTTTATCTCTCTTGCATAGTGATTAAGTTTTTCTGGTGAGATGCCAAATGATTTTTTACCCATAAGGGATTCTCCAGAAAGTTTGAGTAATACGCGTTTGTACTTGGCTGCCATCTATCTTCTAGTCTTATTTTGTTTGTATTAGTTGTTAGTGGTCAAAAAAAAAGCGATTCAAATAAATGAATCGCTTTCGAAATTTTCTTAACCTAATTTGATGTGCTTAAAGTCAGTCACTTTCAAATCAGCATGTATGCTTTGTAGGTACTGAGCTACGTTTTCTTTGCTAGTAGTCTTTACATAGACTTGATTCATCAAGGTTCTTTCCTTGAAGAACTTGTTCAGTTTACCTGTTGCTATTTTTTCTAGCATTGCTTCAGGCTTACCTTCTTGTCTTGCAATTTCTTTACCTATTTCTATTTCTTTTTCTACTACTGAAGAATCTACACCATCCTTATCTAGAGCGATAGGGTGCATAGCAGCAACTTGCATAGCCACATTCTTTGCAGGCTCTTCGTAC